>JBEQBL010000068.1:0-3853 GCA_041639835.1 Salinarchaeum sp. | reverse complement strand
ACTCGACGTCACGGCGACGGTCTTCGAGGGCCGATTGGACGGTCCGGGCCTGCTGTAGGGCTAATTCGGACCCCCGTGTCGCCAGCCGTAGCGTCTCGGTCATGCCTCCCCCTGATGGGGCAACCGTCAAAAGCCTCGCGTTCACGTCGTCAAAACAGTGAGACAGCGGGGCTAGGAATCAAGTCGATCGACTGCGGATACCGCGGCTTTAAAAACTGCAGGGACCTGAGTGCGTGCGGTATCGGTCATTGGATACTGCCCGTGAACCGACTCAAACGATCGATTGCTGCCGGAAACGGTCTGGATAGCCTGTGCAATTGAGTCATATTGCGTATCAGCCAGTGTGGCAAGCAAGGAGGGCATCTCGGCCCGATCAGCAACAGTTCGTGCAGCATCACGACCAAGGGCAACACGGTTCGAGACAGTGTCAACAAAAATAAGTGTAAACGGGGGCGACTCAAACTGCGCCTCAAGAAACGCTTGGGCAGGGGCTGACTGCCAGGGAATGACACCAACGGTATCAAGTTGGCCGACAGCAGTGGCAGCTGCTGTACAAAATCCACAGTCACCATCATAGATCAACACAGCCTCAAAGCCGGTCATGGCATACAATACCGGCCCAATGAACAAAACACTCCTGGGAACGAGATCTCCCCACGCTTGGGAGAGGGGAAGAAAAGTTGGGTGATCAGGAGTGGTGAATGGGACACTCAGAGGGCACAGCTTCCGTATCAACAGGGTGAGATCCGACTGGCGGCCGATTGGCCTCGGCAACAGTCTCAGCAATCGAGGTGGTGGTCTCACCAGAACGGTCACCACGACGGTCCTGATCGATACGCATTGAACAAAACTCCACACCGCACATCGAGCAATATCGGGCCTGATCAGCACCCTCAGGGAGTGTGGCATCGCGATACGCACGTGGACGATCGGGATCAAGAGCTAAATCAAACTGCCGTTGCCAGTCAAAGGCTGCTCGTGCATCCGAGAGGGCATCATCCCAGTCATGGGCTGTGCCGGTAGCGATATCAGCGGCATGGGCAGCAATCTTTGAAGCGACGATGCCATCGCGCACATCCTCGCGGTCAGGAAGGCCCAGGTGCTCGGCCGGGGTCACATAACACAGCATGGCAGCTCCAGCACGGGCGGCTTCGGTTGCCCCGATTGCGCTTGTAATATGATCATATCCGGGGGCCACATCGGTCACCACCGGGCCAAGTACATAGAAAGGGGCGCCATTGCAAACCTCCTGCTGGCGGCGCACATTCATCTCGATGTCATCAAATGGAATATGTCCGGGACCTTCAACCATGACTTGGACGCCATGTGACTGGGCCCGTTCGGTAAGCTCACCAAGGGTATCTAGTTCAGCAAACTGGGCAGCATCACTTGCATCCGCAATCGATCCCGGGCGAAGACCATCCCCCAGGCTCACAGTAACATCATGTTCGCGCAAGATTGAGCAGATCGTATCAAAGTGCGTATAGAGTGGGTTCTCGGCATCATGAGCACTCATCCATGCCGCAAGGATTGAGCCACCACGGGAGACAATCCCCGTCGTGCGATCATCCACAAGAGACAAATGCTGCTGGCGAATACCGGCGTGAAGCGTCATATAATCGACTCCTTGTTCGGCCTGATGCCGGATTTCAGTAAGTAGTTGCTGGGCGGTCAGTGCCTCCGGATCATCAACTGCAGCAACGGCAGCATAGATTGGAACCGTACCAACAGGAACGGGACTGGCGTTGATTAGTGCTGTTCGGACAGCGTCAAGATCACCGGCAGTTGACAGATCCATCACCGTGTCAGCCCCATACTGCAAGGCTGTCGCAAGTTTTTCACGTTCGCTGTCAGAATCGGTATCACCATCCTCACTGGTACCGATGTTGGCGTTGACTTTCGTCGCAAAGGCGTCACCAATAATCATCGGATCAAGACTCTCGTGATTGTGATTAGTCGGAATAACAGCCTCCCCGGCAGCCACGCGGTCCCGAACATCGGCTGGGGACACCCCCTCACGCTGTGCCACGCGGTCCATAGCTGGCGTCACGATCCCATCACGAGCACGCTCAAGCTGTGTTGGCATTGTAATTACTTAGTGATACAACCAAGTAATAAGCGTAGCGGTTAGATCAACGAGATGAGATACACGGGGGGCAGAGGTCGCCACCTAACACAAGCGGACGTTGGTGATCTGAAACCCCTCATTCGTAGCCACAAAAACAATGCAATTCGGCACGCCTTTCCGCTGCAACGCGTTCTCTACATATATGCGTCTGACGACACCAGTGTCAGTGGTACAGATGGTGTCGTTCCGGCTGAGGATGAACGTATGACAAGAAAGGACGACTACTACAATCGCGCAAAACAGGAAGGATATCGGGCACGGTCAGCGTACAAACTCAAGCAACTCGATGACACAGCCGGACTTTTCGGACCGGGAAATGTTGTTGTCGACCTTGGGGCCGCGCCTGGAGGATGGCTGCAGGTTGCTGCCGAGGCTGTCGGAGAGGACGGGCTTGTCATTGGGGTTGACCGACAGCGAATCGATCCTATTGAGGACAAACCGGCATCGGTTAGGACCATCCGGGGGGATCTAACAACTGAGCAGACCCGCAAGCAGATTCAAGACCAGGTGACCGATGGTCGCGATCAGTCCGAGGACCCAGGTGGTCCTGTTGATGTTGTGATTTCCGATTTAGCGCCAAATATGACTGGCGAATATGATCTTGATCACGCGCGGTCAATCCATTTGGCGAAGCAGGCAGCCACCGTCGCCCGAGACGTACTTGATACAGGCGGTGACTTTGCTGTCAAGGTGTTTCAGGGGCGCGATCTTGATGCGTTCATAACTGATCTTGAGGCGGACTTTGAGTATGTGCGTCGGGTTGTTCCCGATGCCTCTCGAGACTCATCTTCGGAGGTCTATCTTGTCGCCAAGGGATTTTTAACAGCCCCCGTCCGGGAGGGCGACCAACTGACGGTTGAGATTATTGATGTGGGGAAAGATGGGGATGGAATCGCTCGAATTGCGGGCTATACCGTTTTTGTGCCCGACGCGACAACCGGCGATACGGTAACAATCGAACTTACCGATTGCAAGCCTCGGTACGGATTTGCTCAACGCGTTGAGCAATAGCTTATGCGTCTCTGGTCAAGACGCCTGCGGCCCCCGCTGAAGCAGCCGTCGAGGCAGGGTTATGACCCACAACAGAGTAAGTCCGAGCAAGTACGCTATGACAGTTGGGACAGCAAGTGCGAACATCGTAATAATGTCACCGGGGGTAAACAGAGCCCCAGCAACGAAAATCCCAAAGACGGTCGGTTTCCAGCGTATGCGCATCGATCGGAAGGGAACAAGCCCCGTTGTGTGGAAAATAAGGACTGTAAGCGGGATGGCGAGGAACAGTCCAACACCGATGGTGAGGAAAAAGATCACCCACAGCAGATTTCGAATCCGGAAGGAAATCACCATGCCTGAGGCCAGCGCATCGGAAACAAGATAGGAGATCGACCAGGGGGCAATAATGGTAAAGCCAAGCACCGCGCCACCGAGAATCGTCCCACCAAAAATGACTCCCCAAAGTAGGAATCCACGGCGGTCCCCGCTTCCGGGGACGAGCTGTCGTTGCTGAATCGCTGGCCAGGCATAATACAAGACAAGCGGAAGCACAGCCAGTATGGCCAAGAGAGCACTAAATTTGACAATAAAGATCAACACCTCAACAGGATGTAAGGCAACCACAATATCGGTTGGGTCAGTGGCGCCGGCACCAGGACGGAACTGTTCGTTGGGAACACGGGCTGTGAACTGTCGCATGATATCCTCGATTCCCCGCCAGTAAAGATAGCC
>JBEQBL010000067.1:0-8432 GCA_041639835.1 Salinarchaeum sp. | reverse complement strand
GTCCGAACTGGCTAACGAACTTAACGAGAAAGCCAGTCTGATCCGCAAAGTCGAGCGTGGCGAGACGCTTCCAAGCGACGATCTTCAGTCAAAGCTTGAGCGGCAACTTGATATCTCGTTGACCGCTGGCGGCGAGGCCGATGATACCGACTGGAGTTCAGGGAACAGTACCGGTGAGTACACGCTTGGCGATGTCGTCGAGCGGAAGGACTGAGACGGGACAGTCTCACAACCTATATTTTTGCCGCTGTCTCCACACTCCAATATGCACGTTCTTGTCAATCTCAAAGCCTACGCCTGTGACCCGGTCGCCATTGCTCGCTCGATGACAGACCTATCATGTCCGGATGCGGCAACGGTTGGGATCGCAACGCAGGCGGCGACGATTGATGCGGTTGCCCGGACGGGGGCCGAAACTTGGGCACAGCATGTTGCACCAATTGACCCAGGCAGTCATACCGGCCATGTGCTGCCGGAGGCTGCAGCTGCCGCTGGGGCAAGTGGCACACTGCTTAACCATTCCGAACGGCGGCTCAGCCTTGCTGATTTAGAGACAGCGATTAATGCTGCTCACCGGGCAAACCTGGAAACGGTTGTCTGTGCAAATACGCCAACCCAGATCGCTGCCGCAGCGCGACTTGGTGCTGATGCTGTTGCCGTTGAACCGCCGGAACTGATTGGCACCGGCACACCAGTTAGCCGTGCCGATCCGGATATCGTCCGTGATGCCGTCATGGCCGCCCACGAGGTTGATCCAGAGGTCCCTGTCTACTGTGGGGCCGGGATTTCATCAGGTAATGATGTGGCTGCGGCAGCTGATTTGGGTGCCGATGGAGTGTTAGTCGCCAGTGGAGTCGCCAAGGCCGACGATCCACAGGCTGCGATTGCAGACCTGCTTGATGGTGTTGCCTAACCGACACTCGAACCGGCCCCGACAGGTACTTTTAAGCGGCTCCGTGGCGGATCACTGGTATGACCGAGCACGATAGCCGGAGGTGGAACGTGTGAGCACGGCCATCGCACAGAACCTTTCGGAAGATGAACGCGCTGGACTTGAACTTATTCGCCAGACAGGGGGCATCCATCAAAGTGAATTCTGGAAGGAACTGGGTGTCTCGTCTCGCAAAGGGAGTCGTATTGTTTCATCCCTGCTTGAACAGGGACTGATCCGTCGTGAAGAAACAACCTACGAGGGCCATAATACATACTTTTTGATGCCAGCGCCACAGGATCTCGATTTCTCGCTGCTGATGGCTGGTGACATGCTCTCACCGTTTGTTGGTGAAGAAGAAGTTGATCCACGGAGCGATGCCTTTTCGCAGTGGATTATGAACCTCGTTTACGAGGAGTGATCCACCATCCCCAGCCGGGGGTTGTCAAGCTCTGCCCTGGCCAATCCCGATCGATATTCCCCTGTCTCATTGTCTTTAGCGATCACTCATCTGACATCGCGATCGGTCTGTAGGATTCGGTGTCCTTATGCGGGCGCCGACACCTGTGTGAGACATGGACGAGCGGGAACTTTTGGCGGTACTTGCTGAGAACGCCCGTCGGTCAAGTGCGGATATCGCACGCATGCTTGACACCGACGAGGAGGCTGTTGAAGATGGTATCGACCGTCTGGAAGCCGCGGGGATCCTCCGCGGGTACCAGGCGATTGTTGACTGGGAAGCGACCGACGAGGACCGCGTTCTCGCGGAAGTTGAGCTTAATGTTGCACTTGATCGGGAAACCAACTATGCTGATATCGCCGATCGGTTAGCTCGGTTCAACGCCGTTGAGTCGCTTCAACTTGTCTCCGGTGACTTTGATTTTCTCATGCGTGTTGAGGGAGACTCAATGCAGGAAGTCTCTCAATTCATTAGTGATAAAATTGCCCCCGTCCCGGAGGTCACACAAACGGTTACCCACTACGTGATGCACACCTACAAACACCGTGGGGTCACCTTTGACGATGACCCTGATGACGATCGACTCTCTGTGTCACCATGACAACTGAACAACAGGCCTCAGCGTTTCGGATTGCTGACCGCGTGCAGGAAGTTCCCCCATCCGGTATCCGCCGGTTTTTCGAACTTGCCGAAGAAGCCGACGATGTTATTTCGCTTGGCGTTGGTGAGCCGGATTTCGCGGCCCCGTGGGCTGCCCGAGAGGCGGCAATTGATTCGCTTGAACAGGGTCGCACCTCGTATACGACAAACCGCGGGCGCAAGGATCTACGTGCAATCATTGCTGACCGCGTTGCGACGCAGTATGATCTTGCATACGACCCCGATGATGAGATTATCGTGACCACTGGTGTAAGCGAGGCCGTTGACCTTGCCGCACGAGCGCATCTCAACCCGGGGGATACTGTTGCCGTTCCGGATCCAACGTATGTGTCATACCAGCCAACGGTCGTGTTTGCTGGCGGGGAGGCGTTGCCAGTTCCGACCGATGACGATGAGTTTAAACTGACTCGTGAGGCGTTGCTGGCGGCTGGAGCAGATGACGCCGACGCGATGTTATTCTGTTATCCGAACAATCCAACCGGGGCGATTATGACCGAGTCAGAACTCAGGCCGATCGCTGAGTTTGCTCGCGAGCACGACCTCCTTGTCTTCTCCGATGAGATCTATGCTGATCTCACCTATACCGAGGAGCATACCTCCATTGCAACCCTTCCGGGCATGCGTGAGCGAACGATTGTATTCAATGGCTTTTCGAAAGCGTATGCCATGACGGGGCTGCGACTGGGATATGCGATGGGACCGCCTGATGCCATCGCTGCAATGAACAAAATCCATCAGTATACAATGCTGTCAGCACCGACAACGGCACAGTATGCTGCCATTGAGGCGCTTGAAAACTGTGACAATGCTGTCGAGGAGATGATTTCCCGGTATGATCGTCGTCGCCGGTTTGTCCTATCTCGACTGGAGGAACTTGGGATGTCCTGTTTCGAAGCCGAAGGAGCCTTCTATGTGTTCCCCGAGGTCCCAACCGATGATGCCGAGGCCTTTGCCGAGGATCTTCTCACCGAGGCCGGCGTCGCCGTTGTTCCGGGGGATGTCTTTGGTGACGCTGGAGAAGGTCACGTGCGGATGTCCTACGCAACGGGATTAGAAGAGCTAAAAGCGGCGTGTAATCGTATCGAAGCATTTCTTGAATAGTTGATACGCCTTCTCACGAACTGGCTGCTTCGGCCCATGTGACCATTCGACTATAGACCGGATCGCCTGTGAGCGCATCGCGATCGCCAACGAGCACAAGTGTCCGCTTGGCGCGTGTCAGGGCAACATTGACGCGTCGATAGTCCTCGAAGAGCGGCCCATCAAGTTCGCCGGTGGCAACAAATGAGACAATAATGATGTCCTTACTTGAGCCTTGAAACCGGTCAACCGTGTCCACGACAACATCTGCTGGGATAGTTTGGTCGATGGTGGCGACTTGAGCCCGGTATGGTGCGATGACCCCGATTGCATCTGCTGGCACCCCAGCCTTACGATAGGTTTCGATGACCTCTGCGACGGTTGTCGCTTCCACTTTATCGGTCCGGGGCTGACTATCGCCTGTCACATCAAGAAATCGGACCCGTTGCTGCGCCGATGCCGGAAGCTTTTCAGAGGCTACGTCCGGTCGATCAGTAATCGATCGTCTAGCAATTGCGCCCGATGCGGGTCGTAAGGCGCCATCATAGAATTCCTGTGATGGAAACGCCTGAATCCGCTGTGCCATGCGGTACTGCTTGGTTAGGGTGACAGCAACCTCCGGATAGGTCTCGATCAGCCGTTCGAACAGAGACTGGGACAACGCCCCTGTTACCGGGGCGTGTTTCGGTGGATCTGGCATTGTCTCGGCTCGCACAACCGGTGGCAGCTGTTTATGATCCCCAACAAGCACAAATCGGTCAGCCAGAGCAATCGCCGCCAGCGTTCCTGGTTCAGTCAGTTGAGAAGCTTCATCAACAACGGCGATATCGAAGGTCTGCTCACGCATGATGGTCGATCCACAGCTTGCGGCCGTCGCTGCGACGATCGGACTGTTCTGAAGCACTGTAGCTACTTCGGTAGTCGCTCCGTCGGTCTCCAATCGCAGATCATGCATATCCTCGCGAATACCGGTTTCGGAGCCAATACGAACGATTTCCTCAACACCCCGTTCACGAAGCGCCTCAAGCGCATTGTCCACGGCCCGGTTTGTAAACGCCGACAGTAAGATCCGCTGGCCGCGATCACGTAATGCTTCGATAAGCCGGGCAATCGTGTATGTCTTTCCTGTTCCCGGTGGCCCATGAATCAAGGCACATTGGTCAGCCCCAAGGGCTGTTCGAACCGCCCGGTCCTGCGCGTCATTTGAGGGAATAATGGTCTCTTCAATGGGCGTCACTGCTGGCTCAGCACGTCCAGTAAGAACATCGCGTAATCCCTGTTCACCGGCGAGGATCGTATCATGCAGAGCCGTGAGCATCCGATCAACGGAGATCTCGGATGGGTACTGATCGATCCGCTGTACCGATACCGGCTCATCAGCGAGAAGGTGCAATGTGGTGCCGGAGTATGCAACCACTCGCGCCAGTTCAGCCTGGCCACCAATCGGATCGCCATCACTTGCTAATACGAACTCCCCCTCTCGAATGCGTGATACTGTTCCCGGTGGTATGTCAACCTGGAGTTGCCATTGACCGTCGGCTTGCTGTGTCTGTTCACCCGGTGTTACATCAATAAGTGCCCGGCCAGCCTCAGCTCGATCGGTCGCTGATTGTTCCCATAACTGCCGATAGGCATCATGGACAGCCCGTCGCTCATGTTCAATCGATTTATACAAAGTGGTAAAGTATGCTTGATCCGCAGCAGGGAGTGTCCGCCCGACGCGTCCGGCCTTTGACTCTTGATCAAGCCGTCCGGCAACCGCTCGACAGGTATCCTGTACAAAACAGCGATCACAGTTTGCGTCAGCCTCATATCCAGTTGGAATATCAATGTCATATTCCATTGCTGCGATGGCATTTCGCGCCTGTACAACAAACGCCAGTAGTCCATGCCCAATCGAGAACTCCTTTGCCGGTGACCGGTCACCACTTACCGACTCCTCAAGGGTAGCGTTTTTTGTGTACAGTAGGGTGCCTGTGTTCACCGCCTGGCCCTGCTCCCGTAACAGCAGTGCATAACATGTCGCCTGGACCTTATCATGAAACCGCGGCTTCCGGCGGGTGTTTTTGCCTGTCTTCAACTCAACTGGCATACCGTTGCGTACGGCATCTGCCCGCCCTTTCATGCCGAATCGATCACTGATCAGCAACTGCTCACTTCGCCAATTATCCTCTGTTCCCGGCAGCGTTGTCTGATCAAGCCAGCCTTTGATAGCTCGTGCATGATCGCGGACGGTCGCCCGAATAGACGCCCGGTCAGCATCAAGTAATCCAACCTCTACACGAGCCTCAGCTATGCGCTGATCAATCGCGGAGGCAAGACCCTGTCCGCGGAGGAGATCGCCAAAGACTTCATGTACAAGTGTGCCGATCACCAATGGGCGAACTAGTTCACCGCCATCAAGCTTTGAGAGATAATACTGTCGGGGACATTGGACCCACTCCCGGATATCGGTCACATCAACCAGAAAGTCCGGTTCAACAACAACAAATGAGTCCCCGGTGGTCGCATATGCAGGTATCGAACCCGTGCCATCATCGGGACCGGTTCGACGGGGCTGAATCACGGAGATGGTCATGCCAGGAACGAGATACGATACTGTCTCGGCCCACCGACCCCAGAGTGTGAGTGTTACCTGTGCCCCGCGCTGCTCGGTGCCATGACGCCGTAACTGAAGATCAGCAACATCCCGTGTTCCATGTTGGGTTGTGGCTTCTCGTACCTCGCCCACCTCAACGACAGTCCCCTGAAGCACGTCAATGACCGGGGGGGCAGTAACAAAAATCCTGTCGCTCCTTTGGCTGCCGGTCCCGGTGACTTCTTTATTGATGATCGACTATCATCACGTGCGATGAAGGTCCGCGACTGGCAGGACATCCTTCAGGATGTTACTGATCGTAATGTTGACCCAGAGGCATGGCGTGCTGTTGGCGGTGACCGGGCCACTGGCGTTGGTGAGGATCTCTTCTTGGCCCATCCCGCAGTTGGCGTGTACCAACTGAAAACATACGCAAAAAACCCGTATGATATCCGTGGGGTGGGATCACGTGTAGCGCGGTCGATTGATGAGGATATTGACCCGCTTTTGCCGACAACTGACGCTGGCCGGTTTGCTATTCAGACGCCACCAGAGGATGAGGAGGATGCAAAACAACGCGCGAATCGCATTGGGACCGTGCTTGAAACCCACGCCGAGACTGACACTCAGGATCCGAATGCGGTCTTTGAGGATCTCATGTCCGCACTTGAATCGCCGGCGTTTGGACCGATGAAATTCGAGCACCGGGACCGCCCGGACAATCTTACTCAACTTACCTCTATGTTTGATGAGGCTGAGACGTTACTTGATGCCGAATTATCAGAGTTAGTCGATGAAGACGACGTTGGCCGCGGATTCTACTGATCAGGGATCAACCCGTTTCAGCCATTGGCGTGGCTGCTCAAGCTCTTCGGCAGTCGGCAGCGTTGCTGGACTGTTCCAGACCGCGGCGGCCGCTTTCAGATCACGTGCTTCAACAACGGCATCGAAGAATGCCCGCCCCTGCTGGTACTGTTGCCGTTTCATATCAAAGCCGAGGACCCGTCGAAGAAGTTGTGCAACCGGTCCGGCTGATTGTCGCCGTTGGTCAAGCTTTGCACGCAGATCCGCATAGTCCTCATCAAAGGCGGCGTCCATCACCAGTTCCGCGTAGCCCTCAACCGCGGTCATCGTTGTCTGCAGCTCCTGAAACCGTGCCCGGTCAAGCTGCCCGGCTTGTAGATTCTCGATGCCGGCCGTCAGTTGATCGGTCAGGTGATCTGGGAGCCAAGGAGCTTCTCCAAACTCGGCCGCATGGGTTACTTCATGAAATGCAATCCACCGTCGAAATCGGGGATATGGAAGGCCTAATTCGGTTGCCGCGGATTTGATATTGGGGTGGACGAAGTACAGTCCATGGTCGGCTTGTGGCTGGTCAGCAAGCAACAGCGGGTCATACTGTCCGAGGACATTTCGTGCTAAAAAGCCAAGCATGAGGCTTACACTTCCAGTATTAGCAATGCGGGCGATATCACCAACTGCCCCGGCAGCGGTCACCTGCTGTTCAAATGGATCCATGACCCGTCGGAAAGTCGCCACATTTTGATCAATCCAGTGATGCCGGGTCTGGATTTCAACTGTATCCGGAAGCGCAAACTCGACTCCGGTTGTCGTCTGAATTGCCGCTCTGGCATCACGCACATCGGCTGCATAGCCCTGTTGGTCTGTCTCGCTAAGGTCAATCTCTCCGGGCGTGGTCGCCGACTTTGCCGCTTCGCCGACGGCCTGCCAGTCAATAATCGAATTGCCGGACGCCCCAGCAATTCGCTGTGCACTCCGGTATAATGACACAGGGGCTGTATGGGTCGGGTAGCAAAACGCCTTTCGTCCTTCGGTCTGGGTCAGTCTTGTGCTGCTGGATTGGTGACAGCACCGTTTGCGGCTGATCCGAAGGCGGCTCCATACTTTGCGAGTACGCCACTGGTATATGCCGGGTCCGGTTGGTCTCGGTTCTTTAATCGACGGTCGATCGTTCCCGGGGCAAGATCAACCGAAAGCTCCCGTTCAGTAACATCGACAGTGACTTTATCGCCATCCTCGAGCGCAGCGATTGGGCCCCCAACGTACGATTCCGGAGCAACATGCCCAATCATCGGTCCGCGTGTGGCCCCTGAAAATCGGCCGTCGGTCAACAACGCCACATCGTCCTCATGTCCTTGGCCAACCACGGCGGCGGTTACCCCAAGCATCTCACGCATTCCGGGACCGCCGCGTGGTCCCTCATTACGGATGACAATTACATCCCCGGACTCAATATGTCCTTCCTGCACGTATTCCATTGCGTCCTCTTCGGTCTCAAAGACCCGTGCGGGACCTTCATGATAGAACTTATCATCGCCGGTAACTTTCAGCACACTTCCATCCGGTGCAAGATTTCCGCTAAGAATCTTGATAGCGCCTTGTTCATGCATTGGTCGTTCAACCGGATACAGGAACTCAGCTTCAACGGACCCCAGTGGTGGTAATTCGTCGGCTGCTTCAAGATGCTCTAGTTCCTCAGCAACGGTGCGACCGGTGACCGTCATGGCGTTGCCATGAATTAATCCGGCATCGTGCAACCGACGAAGGACCACTGGGACGCCACCGATTTCGTGCAGATCATTCATGACACGCTGCCCGCCGGGTTGTAAATCAACGATTTTGGGCGTTCGATCCGAGATCGTGTTGAAATCTTCAATATCGAGTTCGATCCCGGCTTCCGCTGCCAGGGCCAGTAAGTGTAA
>JBEQBL010000066.1:0-8532 GCA_041639835.1 Salinarchaeum sp. | reverse complement strand
TGCCCTGTCTGCTGAACGCGACAGGGACGCCCCCAAAGAGGGGGGGGCGTACTGGCAGTGGAACGACCACGACTGGAGACCCGCCGAGGTTGAGGAACAGTCGCGTTCACTCAACCACCCCAGCATCAGCAAACCCGCAAGTTCACAGCCGGGGTAATCAATCTGGTTGGATTACCCACGGAGGAATCCCACGACTGAAGTCGTTGGAGGAGGTCAAATTTGCTGGTCAGCAAGCCATGCAAGCAGCCCTTTCTGTGCATGGAGTCGGTTTTCAGCCTGTTGCCAGACGACGGCATTATCAGACTCAATGACAGCATTGGTAATCTCTTCGCCGCGCGTTGCTGGCAAACAGTGCATGACAATGGCATCATCGGTAGCTGCAAGGAGTGACTCGTTGACCTGGAAGCTCTGGAACTCCTGCAGTCGAGTCTCACGCTGGTCTTCCTGTCCCATGCTGACCCAGACATCGGTATACAGGACATCAGCACCGGTTGCGGCGGCGGCAGGATCATGCGTTATTGTCGGGGCGGTCCCAAGCTTGGCTGCAGTGTCACAGACGGCCTCATCAGGCTCGTATCCATCGGGTGTCGCAACAGTAAGATCAATATCGGCAAGCGCACAGCCAAGAATCAACGACTGGGCAACATTATTGCCATCACCAACCCACGTCACCGATGTCGAGGAAAGATCCGCAACCTGTTCCTGAATGGTAAGCAGATCAGCAAGCGTCTGACAAGGATGGGCATCATCAGTCAGTCCATTAATGACAGGGACAGTCGCATACCGGGCGAGCTCGTCAATATCGGCATGATCGAAGACCCGCGCCATAAGAAAGTCAACATACCCTGATAGCGCTCTGGCCGTATCTTTCAGTGGCTCGCCATGTCCAAGTTGGATGTCATTTTCACCGAGAAAGATGGCATGTCCGCCCAGTTCAGTCATCCCCGTTTCAAATGAAACACGGGTCCGGGTTGAGGGCTTTTGAAATAGCATTCCCAGTGTCTGCTGTTCAAGTAGGGTACTGTACTCGTCAGCGGTCGGATCCTGCTTGATCTCAGCAGCCCGGGCAAGGACAGCAGAGAGTTCCGATGCGGTTAGGTCGTCAATATCACGGAGATGGCGTATCGTCATGGATCAGTCGAAACCGTCGATTGCTGCTCCTCGGTAGTTGCCTGAAGTCGTTGGCAGGCCTGTTCAAGCACGGCAATTGCATGCTCGTACTCCACCAAGGGAAGCCGTTCATCCGGGGCATGGTCAAGATCCGAATCACCGGGGCCGTAGGTTGCCATTGGTCGATCCCAGGCGGCCGCATAGATATTCATATCACTCGTTCCGGTTTTACGGACCAGACGGGGATCACCGGATGTCTGTCGAATACCACCGCGTAACGCCCTGGCAACCGGATTGCGAGGACTCTGCATTACCGGCGCAATGGGGGTATTCCAGTTGATAGTGCCGGATTCAAGCGCTCCATCAGCACGTTCGCGGATTGTCTCGGCATCGGTCGATGGAGGAATCCGAAACTGGACGGCCAGTGTTGTCTCAACTGAAAGCCCATCATCACTTGGCCCCCCATCAATGGTCACCGGCTTTGCGGTGATTTGCTCGAACACCGGATCATAAGCGTCGCCAGCAATGTCCTCAAGTGCCGCCTGTGCGTGTTGCCACCAGTCAAAGGCCTGTTCAATAGCGTTTGGGGCTGGGCGGGAGGTATGGCCGGATTCACTGGTGGCAACATAGGTGCCTGACAGCATGCCTCGGTAGCCAAGGGCAATGCCTTCCCAGCCGCTTGGTTCACCATTGATAACTGCGTGTGGTGGCTCACGTGTCTGGACGAGATGTCGGGCACCGGCAGAATCGGTCTCCTCACGGACAACACCAACAAACGACACACCGGTGCGGACAGCCGCTACCGCCATCGCAGCAAGTGGTCCGGTTGCGTCAACACTTCCCCGCCCCCAAAGGACCTCCCCGGAGTCCGTCTCGTCTATCCGAACCGGAATGTCACCGGGGACAGTGTCGAGATGTGAGGTGAGTAACACTGCATCATCCGCTGGCGCCCGAACATTGCCAACCTCATCGCGCCAGACCTCGCGGTCATGGGCCTCAAAAAAGCTAACGAGCCGATCCGCGGCGGCATCCTCGTTACCGGATGGAGAGGGGGTCTCCACAAGCTCAACAAGCAGGTCGCGGGCAGCAGACTGGGTCACGGTGGATGGACTCATTGATCGGGTGTAGCCGACTTTGCAGGCCCGGTGACAGCGGCGATGGCATCAACAATCTCGTCGGCATGGGACCGATCAATAATCAACGGCGGCAGCAGTCGAAGGACAGTCCGACCAGCCGGGAGCGCCAGTAGTTGTTGTTTTAAGGCCAGCTTTTTGAGCAGACGATTGGCGCCGCGTTTGACCTCAATACCAACCATCAGCCCTTGACCACGAACTTCACGGGCGTCAATAGCCCCGGCATCAATAGCCGACTGCAGTTCGTCCATCAGATAGCCCCCAACATCAGCGGCATTGCCCGGAAGGTCATCCTCAACGAGTACATCAAGTGTTGCCTTGGCAGCGGCACTGATTGTCGGGCCGCCGGAGAAGGTTGACCCGTGGTCGCCGTGATTGTCCGCAAGCCAGTCCCGCACCAATGTTGCGCCCATCGGCAGTCCGCTTGCGATTCCTTTCGCAGTTGTCAGCGCATCCGGCACGATGCCAGCCTTATCACAGGCCCAGATGGCACCGGTCCGGCCAACACCGGTTTGAATCTCATCCATGATCAGTGCAACACCGGCATCAGCGGTGATGTCACGGGCTGCCTGTAGATACTCATCGGGTGCTGGATGAATGCCACCTTCACCCTGTACGGGTTCAAGAATAACAGCCGCAGTATCATCGTCGACGGCTGCGGACAGCGCATCAGCATCCCCGTACTCAACGAAGTCAACGTCACCAATAAGCGGCTGATACGGTGATTTGTATTTATCCTTCCATGTCGTCGCTAACGCCCCCATGGTCCGTCCATGAAACCCACGCTTGCTGGCAATGATCTTTGAGTTGCCGGTGGCTGCACGGGCAAACTTCAGCGCAGCCTCATTAGCCTCCGTCCCAGAGTTACACAGCCAGACGTTGTTGATATCGCCAGGGGCCAACGTCGCCAGTTTTGCGTATAATTCGTCACGGGCATCAACAGGGTATGATGCCTGTACGTAGAGTAGTTCGCGTGCCTGTTCAGCAACCGCATCAACGACGTCCGGATGACAGTGGCCAGTTGGCGTGCAAGCGTAACTAGCCCCAGCATCAAAATACTTAGTTCCGGAATCGTCGTACAGATACGGTCCTTGACCGCGTTCGATCCGGAGTGGTTTCTCCGAAAAGACAAATCCGCTCATGCTGTATCGTCGTGTGAAGTATCGAGTGCATCGGCCGTGATGTGCGTTCCGGCTCCCTCAAGTGCCGTTTGCACCGGCTCGGTCATGTTTGCATCCGCAATCAGTACCTTGGTCGCACCATGTTCAAGTGCTTCCGTTGCTGCCATCACTTTCCGCTGCATAAAGCCTTCAGCGGCAGCCTTGAGATCGTCCATTGCGTCAGGGGTTGTCACCGTATCAATTACCGTTGACTCATCATCCGGGTCCGAAAGCACCCCCGGGACATCGGTGAGAACAACCAGTTGCCCACCAACGGCACCAGCAACAGCAGCGGCGGCGCGGTCAGCATCAGCATTGACGGCGAGATGAGTGTGCTCATCCTCGCCCAGCATCGGAACGGTGACAACAGGTGTGTATCCGGCCTCAAGAAGGGTGGAGAGAAGCTCGGTATTAACCGACTCAATACGTCCGGAGTGATCACCGCGTTTGATCTTCCGTTTGCCGTCCTCAACAATCCGGACGGCGGATTTGCGTGGGCCGGACAGCAGTCCGCCGTCGACGCCCGACAGCCCAATGGCATCAACGCCTGCATTCTGCAGTTCAACGACTAACTCAGTATTAAGACGCCCCGGCAACACCATCTCGAAGACCTCCATGGTACGGGCGTCAGTAAATCGGCCAACAACACCATTTGGCGTCTCGACATATGTCGGGGTCTCGCCAAGTTCTTCGAGTGTCTCATCAACGGTCGTTGAGCCGCCGTGAACAACAATAACAGGCTGCTCGGCCGCCCGTAATGCAGCGACATCCGCAAGGGCCCCTTGCGGGTCGACGGCGCGAGCACCGCCGATTTTGAGTACAATCGGTGTCGAAGAGGGGGGTTGGATATCAGTCATGATCAGAGGAAAACTATGGCGCCCCAACGGGATGAAGTCCCGTTGCATGAAGACCGGCCTGTTCGTCAAGACCAAGGGCGATGTTGGCTGCATGGACAGCCTGTCCAGCTGACCCTTTCATCATATTATCGATCGCTGAAAAGACAACAAGCCGGCGGTTATCGGGATCAAGCTCAAAGCCAACCTCAGCAACGTTTGATCCGGCAACCGCCTTTGGCTCCGGATATCGATACACGCCGCCGCCACCTGCAACAAGGCGAACGAAGGGTTCGGATTCGTAGGCTGCACGATACGCCGACCATAGGTCGCTGGTTGAAACGGGGGTCCCGGGGAAGACATGACAGGTTGCTGCTGCACCGCGAGTCATGTCAACGGCATGGGCAGTAAAGGAGACATCAAGATCAAGATAGGCATCAATCTCGGCTTCATGTCGGTGCCCGGTTGGAGCATACGGACGAACAACACCAGACCGCTCGGCGTGACTTGTCGCATCACCGCCGCCGGCACCACCTTCTGAGGACCCAACTTTGACATCAACAACAACCTGTGGCTGCTCACCGAACAGTCCGGCCTCGACAAGCGGCGCCAGGCCGAGGAGTGTCACCGTTGCATTACAACCACCAGCAGCGATGAGATCAGCACCCGGCAGTGCTGATCGGTTGATCTCCGGCAGGGCATAGACTGCTTCCGAGAGGTATTCCGGGGCCACATGTCCATCATACCAGTCCTCGTAGTACGCCACATCAGGCAGCCGGAAGTCGGCTGACAGGTCAACGATTGTTGAGGCCGCCTCTTGGAACGCGTCGATACGTTCCATTGAAACACCATGAGGGGTGGCGGCAAACAGCACATCAACGCCGGTTAACTCCTCGGGATCAGTAAACCGAAGATCAAGGTGGCGAAGATTCGGGTGGACATATCCGAGTGACTTGCCCGTATACGACCGACTGGTCGCCTGCACAAGTTCGAATGCCGGATGACCATCGAGAAGCCGAAGTAACTCACCACCGGTAAACCCGGAGCCACCAACGACCGAGGCAGTGTATGTATCGCTCATAGCGTTACCTTGACATCGCCGTCATCTGTGACTAACGCTTCAAGCCAGTCAACGACTGCGGCCGGAACATCGATGTCGACGGTATCATTAAGCGCCTTGAATTCGACGGTGTGATTGACCTCGTGTACGGTATAGGGGGTGTCTGCTGCTGGTGTCTCCATTAGATCAACCCCGAGTAGGCCGCCACCGACGGCATTGCTCGCCTTACGGACTAACTCGCGGGCATCCCGGTCAAGCTCGAAGGCGCGGGTATCAGCTCCCTGGGCAGCGTTTGTAAGCCAGTGATCCGATGACCGGACCATACCAGCAATTGGCTCGCCGTCGGCCGCCAGCACCCGGATATCGCGACCGGGTTTATCAACGAACTCCTGAATGTAGAACACCTTATGCTCATAATGGCCAAGCGTGGCTTTGTGTTCGAGAATCGCTTCGGCGGCCGAGCGGGAGTCAATTTTCGCCATTAACCGACCCCAAGAACCCATCACTGGCTTCAAAACGCAGGGATACCCAAATGATTCAATAATATTAAGCGCGGCGTCCTTGGTAAAGGCAACCTCCGTCTCCGGGGTTGGTACACCCTCACGCTGTAATGCAAGGCTGTTTTTGACCTTGTCAGCACAGACCTCGGCGGTGTAAGGACTGTTAACGACCGGTACGCCATAGGCCTCGCAAAACTGCGTGACATACAACGACCGGCTCGTCGCCAGACATCGGTCTAACACCAGATCAAGGCCCTCAAAGACAGCGGGAGGATCCCGGATCGAAAAGCGCTGGTCGCGGACATCGATTTTGACGACATCATGACCGCGGTCGCGAAGCTCACGCAACAGGAGCTTTTCGTCCTTGCGGATCCGGGAATAGAGGACGCCGACGTGCACTGTTACTCACCCCAGTCCTCTTCCAGCTCAGGTGCCTTATCGAGGACTGGAGGGTCAACATCGACAACTTCGAGTTCCGCACCACAGGTGGTGCAGTCAACGATCTCTCCAACCTCTACGATGTCGGGCAGGGACACGTCAGCCCCGCATTCAACACATTCCGCCATTGTACGCGTAACTGGCGTCCCAAGTCCCTTAAAGCTATCGAAGTTATCAGAAAAAGTTAAAGAACGCATATACGGCTATTGGTAGATGAGACGTCCAAAAACGCAGTCCTACGAACCAATGTCAGATTCGTATTATTTATTGTCCCCAAACGGGGACTCGTCGCTCAAACATAGTTTGTAACCTCCATGCGAAGTTCGTCGGCCGCCTCGGCGAGTGTCTCACGGTGGGTATTGAGCGTCTGTCGGTCATTGGCAAGTATGTCCTCGGCATCGGCAACGGCAGCACGAAGTTGTGCTGGGGCTGGTCCGCCAGTCGAATCGCGAGCCCGAAGATTGGCCGCTGGGTCAAGGGCTGCTGTGAGCGTCTCACGGTCAACAGTGTCGGTTACTGGGGTGTCGATAACTTCCATGCCGGCCGCATCAAGTAGTTCGATGGCCTCTTCGGGGTCAGTTGTATCGATAGCCTCAGCGGCAATCGCGACAATCTCATGCGCTGTCCGAAAGGGAATGCCAGCCTGTGCAAGTGCATCAGCAACGCCGGTTGCCGTGCTAAATCCGGCGCCGGCAGCCCTCTCAAGGGCGCTTGTATTCCACGAAGCCGTCGCAATAGCGCCACCGGCGACGTCAATGGCCTCCGTAACGCCGTCAATGGCACGCCAGATATGTGGTGTCGCGTCCTGTAAGTCGCGGTTATATGCCCGTGGAAGTCCCTTGACTGTTGTTGCGACGCCGGTAAAGGCCCCAATTGCCTCCCCAGCGGTCGCACGAGCGAGTTCAAGCGTATCGGGATTTTTCTTTTGTGGCATAATCGATGAAGTAGAGGCATACTCATCGGCCGGCTCAAGGAAGCCTCGGTTTGCGAAGAGAATCCCGTCTTCAGCCAGTCCGCTGGCCGTGATCGCAACCGGCGTGAGCGCACCGGCGGTCTCAACAAGGAGATCCCGAGCAGCAACGGCATCCATGGCGTTTGTGACAAGCCCATCAAATCCCAGTAAGTTGGCTGTTCGTTCGCGATCAATTGGGAATGTTGTCCCCGCAAATGCGGCGGCTCCTAACGGTGACCGGTTGACACGTCGGTAAGCATCAAAGAGTCGGTCGGTGTCACGGGCTAACGCAGAGGCATACGACGCCAGCCAGAATCCGACGGTGATTGGCTGTGCGGGCTGAAGATGCGTATATCCCGGCATTAACGTCGTCGCATGATCGCGTGCACTCGCGAGGAGCACTTCGCGGACATCAAGCAATGTGGCAATCGTCTCTACAAGATCCTCACGGAGTCGATACCGAATACACGTTGCCACCTCATCATTACGGGATCGGGCGGTATGCATACGACCGCCGTCAGGACCAACGCGGTTGATCACGGCCGTTTCAATCGCCGCATGGACGTCTTCGCCCTCCGGCAGTGCATCATGACCAGCCGTCTCAACGGCCTCTAAGGCAGTGAAGATCTCACCGGCCGTGTCATCGTCAATGATCTCCTGCTCGGCAAGCATAACAACGTGGGCACGATCCACCGCCAGATCGGCCTTGAAGATTCGCTGATCGGCCCCCAGCGAGGAGAGAAACTCCCTGGCTGGACCACCACTAAAGCGGTCCCGGCGAACAACGTCGGCGTCGTCACCTCCGGTCATTTGTGATCTTACTCTTGATTGGTCGTCTCGTTGTCTGTCGTCAAGGAGTTAGCGAGCCGTTCCTGGAGTCCGTGGTATTTCGCAACGCCGGTCGCATCGGACTGTGCAATGCCGGCCACATCCTCGGTGTTGAACGACGCCATCTCCTCGGAGTAGACCGCATAGTCACTGTCACGAGCAACAGCCCGACAGTCACCACTTCCAACGCGGACAGTCGCGGTGCCAGTTACAACATCCTGTGTCTCGGCAATAAAGCCTTCCAGAGCATCAACAAGCGGGGCAAACACAAGCCCTTCGTAGGCCTTTTCGGCCCACTCCTGCTCGATCTGACGCTTGAATGACCGTTCTTCTTTGGTGAGGACAAGATCCTCAAGTGCCTGATGGGCAGCCAGCAGCACTGTCGCTGCTGGGTGCTCGTAGTTTTCCCGAACCTTAAGACCGAGAATCCGGTCCTCCATAACATCGGTCCGGCCAACACCGTATGAACCGGCATATTCATTAAGATACTCAATAAGTTCAACCGGTTCATACTGCTC
>JBEQBL010000065.1:0-8713 GCA_041639835.1 Salinarchaeum sp. | reverse complement strand
TACATCCGCCATGAATCCCAAGATCACGGATTACCTTCAACGCGACATCGCGCATCTCCTGGTGACCCTTATCGGGAATCACCTGACTTGGTGTCACAACCGTCGATTCCCCTGTGTGAATCCCCATCGGATCAATATTCTCCATATTACAGATGATCACACAGGAGTTATCGGCATCGCGCATAACCTCATACTCCAGCTCAACCCACCCCTCAATGGATTCCGTAATCAACACTTCATCGTTTCGTGACAACCGCAGGCCCTTGCGGACTCGTTCAATGAGGTTCTCCATCTCATAGACGACTCCAGACCCTGAGCCTCCAAGGGTATAGGTCGTCCGCGCAATGACCGGGAGCCCGCCAACGGCATCTACGGCCTCAGCAACCCGTTGTTGAAGTTCATCACGGGAGAGTTCGGGGACTGCTTCGCCGTCCTCAAGTGTGATTGTCGTCGATTTGGGAACCGGTTCGTCAAGATCATGCATCCGCTGGCGAAACAGATCCCGATCCTCGGTTGCATAAATTGTCTCCAGCGGTGTGCCCATAATTTCGACGCCGTACTCCTCAAGAATACCCTGCTCAGCAAGCTCGGCGGTTACATTCAATCCCGTCTGTCCGCCAAGCCCGGCAATGACACCATCTGGTCGCTCGGCTCGGATGATCTCCGCAATTGCCTCCGGGGTGATCGGTTCCAAGTACACCTGATCAGCCATCTCCGGATCGGTCATAATCGTCGCCGGATTCGAGTTCACCAACACCACTTCAGCACCCTCTTCTTGTAAGGCGCGACAAGCCTGCGCACCAGAGTAGTCGAATTCGGCGGCCTGCCCGATCTGGATCGGACCTGATCCGATCAGGAGGATTTTTCGTCCCTCACCAGCCTTGTCTTGCCCGGTCGGCATTGTTTCACCTCACTGGAACCAGCACATCCTAATAAGCCCGGCGAAACTGCATATTAGAGTCTGTGAATGGCTCTCACTGTCTGTTGTTGTGTTTCTTTTTCGAATCCGCTTGCTACCGGTCGAATAGGCTATTTTCCATTAGGTCACCTGTCACAGCGATCCAATTCGGAGAAGGTATCCTCACGCCTTTTCCCGTGTGTCAGACAGTTGTTGCCCGCTCGGTCACACGTGATATCGGTATGGCCGATCTTGGATTACAACCACGTCGCCTTGCTGTGCGTGAGTTCCAAGCACTGTGGCAACTCGGTGAGCACTATCAATCTCCGTTTCGCCATCGAGAGCATCAAGAATTTCGCGTGCGGTCAGCGGCCTGTTGGCTTCCTCTAGCACTGATCGAATCTGGTCATACTCCCGATGCCGGATGCTCATGTGTATGCGTACACATGTGCCACACCATCATAAATCGTTGTCAGACAGTTGTCGGACACTGAGCGTCAAACCGGCCGGTCTGACGGCGTGGTAAATTCTCGCTGGCGACGATATTCTGTGACGAAGGTCTTAACATCAAACTCCGCGAGTGACTCCTGAAAGACCGTGGTTGCTTCTTCATCGGCATGACTCATCGCGTGATCCATGAGCTCAACAAGCAGCTCAACGACAATTTCGTGTAACCGCCGTGGGCTAAACTCCGTAATCCACGCTAACGCATACCCGCGGTCATCGCGTTCGGTCGCATCGTATGTTACTACGGATTCGGGAAACTCCTCTAATACCAATCCCATGAGATGCGCTGTGCCAAAGGTCTCAAACTCGTCTTCGGTCTCGATGACCGCCCGGAGCGTTTCAACAAGTGTGTCGGGAATAAACCGCGTCGGTGGATGCACATCCAAGACAACCGCATGGCGCGTGCCACAGTCACACTCAAGTTTCCGACGCCCAAGATCAATTTCGCTTACCGGTACTGTCTCACCACACGGTAACTCGATGCTGACACCTCCCTCGGATTCCATTGACAGTATTCCGGGGTGGGTCAGCAAACCATTGTCGTCTTACTTCTCCCTGAGTCGACGTAAATCGGTGCGTGCCATGGACTGACAGCACGTCCACACACGAGATGTTGTCGGCGGTATCCGGGTGGCCTTCCGGTAGCGTTGAGCATGTTCACCGGTCACGGCCAGTCATCGTGTTGTGGTCCGTCGGTTGCCGGCGGATCGGCAAATGAGCGTGACTGGCTTGCTGCATTATCCGCACACTCCCAGTTGGCGGCTGTTGCAGCGTCGTCGATGTGCTGAAACTCCCATGGGAGATCTGTAACAATGTCTCGGTCGGATTCCTCGGTGCCGACGAACACGTAACGGTCGGTCTCAAACTGATGTGCAATTGTCTGTAAACTCGTTGTCCGGTCTCGGGGTCCCGAGAAAAAGTCAAGATCAACCCCCTGTGATCGGGCAAAGGATGTCACCACATATGTCGGCGCCTCTGAGATAACACCCAGATGTTCACTCCACTCCGTAGCGTCGGCAATGGCTGCCGCTGGATCGGCAAGGCGCTGTAATGCTGCCAGCTCAAAGGCAAGTGTCATATCCGACGTTCTTGAATGGCTCATATATCTGTGATAGCGCTTCAGTGTGCCTAACAATGTCGCCCCGATTATTTGTTAGTATGCCTATCCCCGATTAGGGCTCCTGACGCGGCGCCAGTTCATCGGGGTTAAGATCCTCAGCGAGTAGGGCTTCACGAGCTCCGTCGACCTGGTATTCCTCGTCAATAATCTCTTTAATAGCGTTTTGCGGAGCGAGGTCACCGATCAACACGGCTCCGATAACCTGTCCATCTTTGATTGCCAGACGACGCCACTCATTATCCCCATAAAATGCCTCGACATAATCCTCCCCTTCGGTTGGATGACCAATTGAGAGGAAGGGGAAATCAAAGTGTGTCACTGAGTATGTTGAGACCATCCGGAATTCCGTCTCCGGGGCGTCAGCGATCATATTCTCTGCAGCCACCTGCCCCTGTTCTTTGGCGGAGTCCCATGAGCCGTTCTTTTCATATGAGTCGGTAATCGTATCATAAAAGGTGGTTACGTCACCGGCTGCGTAGATGTCATCGACAGTTGTCTGCATGTACTCATCGACAACAAGTCCTCGATCCTGTTTGACACCGGTATTCTGCAGGAACTCCGTATTGAAATCCAGCCCAATGCCAACCCCAACGAGATCTGACTCAAAGCGCTCGCCGTTGGGATCAACTGCCGCCGTGACGTGGCCCTCATCATCTACCTCGAAGTGATCAACACCACTCTCGAAAACCGGCTCAACACCAATATCACGCAGTCCTTCATGCACAATTTCCGCGCCGTCTTGACTGAGCGCATACCGCCACCAGCATTTTCCGCGCATTAGATATCTTGTATCCAATCCGTGAGCCGCACAAACACCCGCAAAGTCGATACCGATCAGCCCGGCGCCAACAACAATTGCGCGATCTACATCCTCGGCATGATCTTTGATCCGACGTGCGTCCTCAAACGTCCAGAAGTGATGAATGCCGTCAGCATCCGCGTTTTCAACCGGAAGCTGGAGGGGCGTCCCGCCGCTTGCGACAAGCAGTTTGTCATAGTCAATGGTCTTCCCATCGTGTGTATAAATTTCATGCGCGTCCGGATCTACGTCAACAACAACCGTGTCTAACTCAAGATCAATATTGTGCTCATCATACCAGTCGGGGTCGCAGATCGAAATCGGCGCCTCGGGAAGTTTGCCCTTGGCATGCTCTTTGATTAAAATGCGGTTGTAGAGTGCTTCGCCTTCGTCGGTGATTACAGTGATATCGGCCTCTGGATCCTCCGATCGTAGGGTATCGGCGGCCGTGTGGCCGGCAATCCCATCACCGATAATTACGTATGACGCTGCCATGTGCCGTCCTTTCACGGTTCCACGTCAAGTAGGTTCCTTTCTATCCCTGGGGAAAATCTTGCCCCCAGAGTGAACAATCGGGAATTACCGTGGTTCAATGCAAATGCTCACAACGGCAGCTGTCCCAACGGGTCACCAGCGGCAACTGCCAGTCCGACAGACCGCTGGGTTTTTGCGGCCGCTGATCAACGCCACGGGTATGGTAACGGTACGGGCCCCAGCGACGAGCGCGAATCTTGGGAGCGGGTTTGATGTGTTCGGGCTCGCCATCGACCGCCCGGCAGATATCATTACTGTGCAGCGAGCCCCCGAGACAACAATTGATGTAACGGGGATCGGAAGTCGGTATATCCCGGAGGACCCGGCAGAAAATACCGTCGGCGCCGTTGCCGAAGCCCTTGACGTTACGGCACATATTCAAATTGATAAGGGCGTCCGGCCGGCCTCTGGTCTTGGCTCCTCAGCAGCGAGTTCTGCCGGCGCAGCGCTTGCGTTAGCCGAACTTTACGATCTTGAGTACTCGCGTCGCGAGTTAGTTCCAATCGCCGCCGAGGGCGAAGCCTTAGTCTCAGGGGAAGCACACACGGACAATGTTACGCCAGCCTTGCTGGGTGGATTTACGATTGCTGCTGAGGAATCAGTTGGGATTACTGCCATTGATGCTACAATTCCGATTGTTGTCTGCCTCCCCGAGATTGTCGTGTCAACAAAGGATGCCCGTGAAGTCATTCCAGAGTCAGCTACGCTCTCCGATATTGTCACAACAGTCGAGCATGCAAGTACCCTTGTTGCGGGCATGTGCCGTGATGATCCAGTACTTGTTGGCCGCGGGATGCATGATCCAATTGTTACACCGGCTCGATCAGCACTTATTGACGGTTATGATACCGTCGAACAAGCCGCACTTGATGCCGGTGCAACAGGTGTAACTGTCAGTGGGGCTGGTCCAAGTCTTATTGCTACCTGTCACCCTGGGCACCGACGAGCCGTCGCCAGCGCTATGATTGAGGGCTTTGATCGCCATGGCGTCGAGGCCCGCGCCTATCAGACGGCGATCGGTCCCGGTGCCACCGTACTCTCTGATCCCGCTTGAGCTGGCGATCAGTACAATGCGATAGAACAGTTCCTGATATCTCTTGGCGGCTTTGCCTCCCCTGTCCAGACGGTGGCTTAGACGCCGCGGCTCTGGAGTTTTTCTTCCTCGGGCAGATCAGCGTTGGCGTCGCCCTGCATGCCCTTGCCGATCCCTTTGGTAATCTCCGCAAGGGCCTCGGGATCGTCCCAGTTATTAACGGCTTCAACAATGGCCCGACCCATTTCTTCGGGATTTTCGGCACCAAAGATACCTGATCCGACGAAGATACCATCACAGCCGTGTTGCATCATCAACGCAGCATCTGCGGGGGTTGCAATCCCACCGGCAGCAAAGTTCACAACGGGTAGTCGGCCACGCTTGGATGTTTCGTGCACCAGATCAATTGGGGCCTCATGCTCGCGGGCCCATCGCTCGCGCTCTTCCTTGGTCATGCCCTTGAGTTTCCGAATGGCACTTTTGATGTTCCGCTGGTGGTGCACCGCTTGGTTCACATCACCAGTCCCGGCCTCTCCTTTGGTCCGGATCATTGCTGCGCCCTCGTTGATCCGTCGCAGGGCCTCGCCAAGATTCCGGGCACCGCAGACAAACGGTGAGGTGAACTCATTTTTCTCGATATGATAGCGGTTATCCGCCGGTGTTAGCACCTCAGATTCATCAATCATATCGACACCAAGGGCCTCGAGAATCTCGGCTTCCTTGGTGTGCCCGATTCGGGATTTCCCCATGACTGGAATTGAGACTTCGTCAATAATCTCCTCAACATCAACAGGGTCAGGCATCCGGGCTACGCCACCACGCTTGCGAATGTCAGCCGGCACCGCCTCCAGTGCCATCACTGCAACTGCTCCGGCGTCTTCTGCAATCCGGGCCTGCTTGCGGTCGATAACGTCCATAATGACACCGCCTTTTTGCATCCGTGCAAAGCCGCGCTTGACCAGCTCCGTTCCGCGCTTGAGCTCGTCTAAATCGGTCATTTCTGGCATTATCTGTGGTTGACTATCCCACTACTTACCACTGTTGTTGGCGGTAGCCTCGACCGCTGGCTGTCCTCCTTGATCCGACACATTTCGCCGGTTGTCCCCTGCTAGACACACTCCCTCTGGAGTCTTTCAACCCCTTCTCGTTGTGAGACAGTCATGTTTCACCACGCTGCCGTATAGTGGCACAGCATAACGTTTCACATCATAACGTTTTTTTCGGAGTCCGGTGAGGTATTCAATCGCTTATGTCAGACGATGGTTTTCCGACTGACTATGAAATTGCGCAGTCGGTCGATCTTGATCCGATCGCTGATGTCGTTGAGCCGTATGGGATTTCTGCCGCCGACTTGGAACAGTACGGCGATTATAAAGCCAAGATTTCGCTTGATGCGGTCGACCGGCTGACCGACGAGCAGACCACCGGTGATGAGAATCTTGTACTTGTCACTGGGATGACTCCAACACCACTGGGTGAAGGCAAGACGGTTACAACCGTTGGGCTGGGACAGGCGCTCAATCACATGGGTCACGACGCTGTATCGGCGATTCGTGAACCGTCACTTGGCCCTGTCTTTGGTGTCAAAGGCGGTGCCGCCGGCGGTGGATACTCACAGGTCGTCCCGATGGAGGATATCAACCTGCACTTCACTGGCGATATTCATGCCCTGACGGCCGCACACAATCTCATCGCCGCAATGCTCGATGCCCACATCTCGAAGGGTAACGAGCTCAACATTGACTCGACAAACATTGAATGGAAGCGGGCCCTTGACATGAATGACCGGGCACTGCGACACACTGTTGTTGGCGTTGGAGGCTCATCGAATGGTGTGACCCGTGAGGACGGCTTTATGCTCACCGCTGCTTCCGAGCTGATGGCCGTGCTGGCACTGGCAAGTGACCTTGGCGATCTCAAAGAGCGCGTTGGTCGGATTATCGTTGCCTACAACGAAGATGGGGACCCGGTTACTGTCGATGATATCGAGGCGACCGGTGCTGTCGCGCTGTTGCTTCGTGATGCGCTTAAACCCAATGTGGTACAGACCGTTGAGCACACCCCGGTGTTGATCCACGCAGGACCATTCGCCAACATTGCTCATGGAACCAACTCACTCATTGCCGATGAGGCTGCCTTTGGCATGGGCGATTGGGTCGTTACCGAGGCCGGATTTGGGTCTGACCTTGGTGCGGAGAAGTTCATGAATGTCGTCTGTCGGTTCGGTGACCTAGAACCGGATGCAACGGTCATTGTTGCGTCCTGTCGCGCCCTGAAATACCACGGCAAGGACATGTGGCCGGCTGACACCGATGCGCTTGAAGAGGAGGATGTCGAGGCACTCAAAGCCGGCTTCGAGAATCTTGACCGTCATATCAATAATCTTCAAAAGTTCGGCTCCCCGGTTGTCGTTGCCATCAACCGGTTCCCCTTCGACACCGACGAGGAAATCCAAGCTGTCCTTGATCACTGCCGTAATGACCTGGGGGTCAATGCTGCTGTCTCGGAGGTCTTCGCCAATGGAAGCGAAGGTGGCGTCGACCTTGCCGAGGAAGTGATCGACGCTGCGGAAGACCAACCAACGGACTTCCAGCACCTCTATGATGAGTCCGACTCGGTCAAGGAGAAAATCGAGACCGTGGCAACCGAAATCTATGGTGCTGATGGCGTTAACTACCAAGGAAGCGCCGAGAGTGATATTGAGCGAATGGAGGAACTGGGTCTTGATGATATCCCGATTGTTATGTCAAAGACCTTCCACTCGTTCAGCGACGATGCCAGCAAGAAAGGCGCGCCGGACGATTGGACACTTGATGTCCGCGAGGTCTACCCCTCCGCTGGAGCTGGCTTTTTGGTCGTCCTTACCGGCGACGTGATGGTGCTGCCCGGCTTACCCGGCCGTCCGGCGGCCGCCGATATGGATATTGATGAAGACGGTACTATCTCTGGACTCTTCTAACGGACCGAATTTTCGCTCGTGACGGGCCATTAAAACAAATATTCTGGGGCACGGCCCCGGGACCTGTTCCCTGTTTTCTTCGGTGTCCTGCCCCGCTTATCGATTGTGAACTGCCTCGGGGGCGCCCCGAGGCTTTCCGTTTCGATGACGTGACTTGCAGGACCCGATGAAGACCGGCCCCCGTCGGTTTCCACAGCGGTCACAGTCTCCACGGGCGTCACTTTGGTCTGTCCCAGACCTAACTGCTGAAGACCGCGCGAAAGAACGTGCACTCTCCGTTCGGAAGTACAGGCAAAGCAAGTGGCGTGGTTTGGAAATTAAAGCTGGAGCGGTTTGTGTTTGCTGGCCCTGGGACACTGCGGGGTCCGTGCGTTTAGTCGTCCTCAGCGGCTGTGGCCGTTGCTGTTGGCTCGACAGCGACTTCAATCCCACCGGCATCCGCAGATGCGGCCTTGTATTCCGGAATCTTTGATACCGGATCAAGTGCGTCGTTGGTCAACTTGTTGATCGGAGCATCGGAATAGTGGAACGTTGACCATAGGACACCAGGTCGGGTTGCATCGGTTACCTGTGCTTTGAGTTTGACCTCTCCTCGTGGCGATTGCAGGGTTACCATGTCTCCATCCTCAACGCCAATTCGGTTGGCATCGTCAGGATGGATATCCACGAAGTTCTCCGGCGCAACCCGATTAAGCAGGTCTGTCCGCGTACTCAGTGATCCTGTATTGAACTGTTGCTCAATGCGCGCGGTTGTGAGCACGAATGGATACTCCTCACCGGGTGTTTCAGCCGGTGATTTGTGCGACACCGGGCGGAACTGCCCCAGACCGCTGTCAGTCGCGAAGGTTTCTTCGTAGAGATAC
>JBEQBL010000064.1:0-8883 GCA_041639835.1 Salinarchaeum sp. | reverse complement strand
GAGTGACTGCGCCGAAACATCGCGCCCGCCGAGGTGATCACTCGCCATTGGCGGAGTGTAAACACACGGTCCTATATAAATCGTACACTATCGAAAAGGGAGAATAGAGGTACTGTGGTTATTGTAAGTACAAGTAAGCTAATATAAAAATTAAAATTAGAAGGTAAGTGAACGCCGATTACAGAAGGCCAGCGGCTTCGGCGCGTTCAACGATGTCCTGGGCCATCTTGTTGGTCGCTTCATCAACCATCTGTCCATCGACTTCAACAGCGCCATGCCCCTTCTCTTGGGCCTCAGCATACGCTTCAACGATACGCTCGGCACGTTCGGCCACCTCAGGATCAGGCGCAAAGACCTCATTTCCAATCTCAATCTGACTTGGGTGAATCACCCACTTACCGTCACAGCCCAGCATGTTGGCTCGCTGTGCGGACTGGCGGAAGCCGTCAGTGTCCTCGATATCGGCGTAGGGGCCATCCATACACGGCAGGCCGGCTGACTTGGCGGCGGCGTTGACCTCCGACAAGGCATGATGCCAGTAATGGCCGGGGTACTCGGGGAACTGTCCAATATCAAGTCCCGGGGTTCCCATCGCGGCAGAGTAGTCACCGGGGCCAAAGATCAGTGAACTCAGGCGATCACTCGCGTGGGCAATTTCATGGACATTGTGCATGCCCTCACCGTCTTCGATTTGAGGTTCAAGTCCAACTGATCCGACCTCAAGTCCAGCGTTGACCTCAACCTGTTCAAGCAGTCGTTCAACGGTGTGAATATCACTCGCGCTTTTGACCTTCGGCACAATGATGTCGTCAATTTCGTCACCAACTTCGGAAATCACCTCAATAATGTCATTGTACCACCAGCGGGTGTCGATCCCGTTAATGCGGTAGGAAAGAACCTGTCCGCTCCAGTCATGTTCACGAGCGGCATTAATGAGTGGCTCCCGGGCATCGACCTTCTGGCTTGGTGCCACGGAGTCCTCAAGATCTAGAAAAACTTCATCGGCGGCGCTGTCAGCCGCACTGGCCATCATCTGTTCATCGCTTGCTGGCGTCGCAAGCTGTGTTCGGCGGAGCGTAAGATCTGTCATGGTCGTTCGCATGTATTGCTGTCCATCGAAGCGTAATAAATCATAATAAACGATCCAGGACCGAATTTACATGTTAAAAGTTACCGCGAATCAAGATAACATTTGTCAACAATTGGCGATCAAAATGGGGGAAAATACGTGGATGCTGCATCTCAGCAAGGAGGGATACCGGCGTGTATACAAGCGCTATGGAGGTCTCAGAACTAGTTATGGTGTATACTCACTAGCGACTACCTCGCGAATACGATCGGCAGTCACCGCTCCAACACCGTTGACCTCCATAAGAGTATCACGGTCAGCGGTCAGGACGGCCTCAACGGTTCCCAGTTCCGAGAGGAGTGATCGAGCAGTTACCGGGCCGATTTCGGCAATGGAGGCAACAACATACTCCTGTTGTTCCGCGAGTGTCTTTGCCTGTTTGTCACCGTGGACGCGCACGGTCCGGTCACGCTCGGCCTGTTCGCGTTCAGCGATGGTTGACAACAGGGCAACAGTATCATCCTCATCGGTACTGCGAAGCACACTCACGTCAAAATCGACGGCCAAGCTCGTAAGCGCACCGCGAATCGCATTTGGATGAACATTGCGTCGCTCATACAGCCCTGCTCCTTCGATGAGGACAACTGCCCGCGGATAGTTATTCGTCAGCTCGGTGATCTGATCAAACAGGGACCGTTCCTCGCCGACCAGTGTCGACAGAAAGTCCTCAATGGTTTTCCGCTCAACAGCAACCCGGTCCGAACAGACATAGTCGCCAATGTCAAGTGTCTCAAGTCGTGTCTGAATGTCTTCCTGGGCGGAGAGTTGTCGGGCAATCGTTGAATCAAGTTCCCGTTGATCGATAACAATTTCAACGGCTTCGGGGTCCGTTGGGGTCGGCGACGCAGAACTGTCAGTATCGGTTGTCGACGTAGCCTCTGAGTCGGTAAAGGCACCAAGTCCCGGCTGATCGTCCGCTGTTGATGGCCCTGACTCCGCGTTATCGGGTGGGGACTCCGCATCCGTCGCCGTGGATGACGCATCCGAAGCGGCAGCATCATCGAAATGCGCAAGTGAGGATTGGGTAAGTTCAGCGGTCAGTTGATCACTCATCGACTTTAGGGCTTGTAGTTCCTCGCGCATCTCCTGCTCGCGGTTTCGAGACATCCAGAAGTAGGCCTCATCGCGGGTATCCTCGGCCATCAGCACAACAACCTCACCGTCAGTCTGCCGTCCGGTCCGGCCCCGTCGTTGAATCGACCGAATAGCTGTCGGGACCGGTTCATAGAACAGTACAAGATCAACCTCCGGAACATCAAGACCCTCCTCAGCGACCGACGTTGAGACAAGAACTTCAAACTCGCCGGCGCGAAACGCATCTAAGGTCGCTTGTTGTTCGCGCTGGGTCATCCCCTCTGAGGTTTCCTTGTTACTTTGGCCGACGAATCGGCGGGTTTCAAAGCTCTCGGAAAGAGTCTCGGTGAGTACCTCAGCGGTGTCCCGGGACTCGGTAAAGACGATGACTCGATCACCGCCATCAAGGCCAAGTGTCTCCGCAATGCGGGCCCGGGCCCGAGCGACTTTGGGATGGGCCCCGTCATATTCCTCGACATGGCGCATTGCGGTTTTGACCATCGGATCGGAGATAAGACGCTGGCTGGCCTTTGAGGCGCCTGAGGAGCGCGCCGCTTGACGTTGTCGCTCGAAATACTGCTCAAGAGCTGTCACAGACTGGGTCTCAACGAGTTCAACTGCCCGTCGAAGCTTCATAATCTCCGCATGAATCGACATGCCCTGGTACCCGGCTGAATCGTCATTATCGATCAGTCGCTGTAGTTTCGCCCGGAGCTGGTTGAGATCACGCTGTGAAAGGTCAGCACTCGATTTGTCGGTTACGCCAAGTGATCGCAGTTGTCCCAGCCGGTCCTCAATCACCGAGCGAAGCGACTGACGGATGGTATCGAGATCCTCCGGCAGTTCGACCTCGATCCATTCGAGATCGGTTGTATGGGTATACTGGGCCACATCAGCATCATCATCAGTCATTACCTCAACAGATCGAATCCCCAGGTTTGCACAAACGGTCCGGATGGCCTCGCGATCATCGCCAGGCGAGGCTGTCATGCCGGTCACAAGGGGATCATCAGCATCTGCGTGATAGCGCTCGGCAATATAGGTATAGGCGTAATCACCAGTGGCACGGTGACACTCATCAAAGGTACAGTGTGTGACGGAATGAAGGTCGATCCGGCCACCGATGAGGTCATTTTCGATTACCTGTGGCGTTGCAATGACGACACGCGCCGTTGTCCATAGCTCACTTCGGTCATCCGGGCGCACTTCACCAGTGAAAGCAACGACATCGTCATCAGGCACCGCAAGGGCTTCACGATAAAACGTAACATGCTGATTGACAAGGGGTTTTGTTGGTGCCAATAACAATGCGGTGCCCCCAACGGCCTCAAGTCGACGGGCAGTAACAAGTAGACTGACCGTTGTTTTGCCAAGTCCGGTTGGAAGGCAGACAAGCGTATGATCATCCATCGCACGACCGGCAAGTTGGAGTTGATACAGTCGGCGCTCAATCGTTTCATCAACAAGCAACGGGTGTTCGACATATGCCGGATCGCTGGTCGCCGCCATTGCCATCTGTTAGGTCAGCATTGCCGAAAAGCGTTCGTGTCGGATGGCATCCTCCATGCGGAACCCGGCAGACTGATCTCGCTATATCAAAATCCTAAACGGAATCCGAGGGGGGAAGCAGGTCCCTGTGGTATGTATCCCAGGGCAACTAGAATCAAAGGGCTCCTCTCCTAACGCAGTGACTGTCCGCCAGGAGCCCCGATCAAGACAGTAATGACAGAACAAGCCACGCTGACAGGGCGGCACCAAGGGGAATGGTAATGTTATCATCAAGGACATAGCCACGGATGCGGAGAAATACGCCATCAGCAAGCGCCACAACGACGGCTGCGACAACGGCAGCGGGTATGGGGAGCAATGGAAGTGCAATAACGGTGGCAACCAGAAAGGTGCCTAATAGAGCAGACCACCGCTTGACCGGGGTTGGGTCGGAGCCAGCTAACAATCCCCCAACGGGATCAGCAAGAGCAAGCATCAACATGGCAGCAATAGCGATTGACGGGGGAAAAAGAAAGGCGACCAGCGCCATACTGATACTATAGAGGGCATAGCCGGCAAGGTTGTCTTGTTCATACGGGCGTGTCAGTCGGTCAAAGAGCCACCAATTGAAATTCGCATGCAGTCGAAGGCCCTCAAGAATGAGGACGGCGCCAAGGATAATAAGCGAAAATCCCTGAACAACGTGCCATGGCGCCCCAACAACGGCAAGACCGGGGAGCATGGCCCCACTGGCGTGAACGAACCGGCGGGTGAGTTCATCAGTCACAGTATCGACACGCCGTCAGGCTAACTCAGCAAAGGAACGAAGACCGTCGCGTAGATCGCGAAGGATCCGTGGCAGGTCGTCAATTGGGACACGATACTGCTCGGTGCTATCTCGCTCACGGACGGTTACCGTATCATCCTCAAGTGACTGGTGATCAACAGTCACACAAAACGGTGTGCCGACCTCATCCTGGCGGCGATACCGACGCCCGATGGCACCGGAGTCGTCATACGTGACAGACACACCGGCAGCGCGAAGATCCGAGACAATTGCCTGTGCACGATCCGGAAGTCCGTCCGCATTGACAAGCGGGAAGACACCAGCAGTCGTCGGCGCAACTGACGGATCAAGTGACAAATACGTTCGGGTATCACCGTCAATCTCGTCTTCCTGATAGGCATGTTCAAGGATTGTGTAGACAATCCGGTCGACACCGAAGGACGGTTCAATAACGTGTGGATGGATATGTTCGCCGGCCTCAGTGACCTCCTCAATCACAAAGCCGGTAGCCGATATCGGTACGGTGTAGGTGTCGCCGTCAACCTCAACGGTCACAGACTCATCATCCTCAAAGGCCTCCGGAGAGTGGCTAGCAAGGTCCTCAAGCGCCTCAACGACCGCTGTTGCCTGGTCACCGAATTTCGGGCCAAGTTCACTCATATCCGGGTCGACCATCGGCCGCTCAACGGTCATGGGATCGTCGTACTGTTTGAAGATCGTAAAGTCATCGTCGCTGTATTCGCCGTGTTTACGAAGATCATAGTCACTCCGTGTCGAGAACCCGGATAATTCGACCCAATCATCGGTGACATAGCCCTCAGCATCCCAACAGTCACTTGCATAATGCGCGCGCTCGCCGGGGAGATGCTGTCGGAATCGGAACCGATCCATATCAACGCCTAAGCGAGCATACCAGCGTTTGGCAACGCCAAGGTAGTATGCGATCCAGTCGTTCTCGATAACCCCTTGATCAACAGCCTCGCGAACGGTCAGGGTGATTGGACCGGCATTCTCGGTCTGCTGGCGGTCAATCGGATAAAGCGTCAGGGGTTCATCGGCCACAGTGGTTAACGTGGGGGTATCCTCCTCCGGATCAATAAACAGCTCAAGTTCGGCCTGTGTAAACTCACGGACCCGAATGATTGACTTCCGCGGGCTAATCTCATTTCGGTAGGCCCGTCCGATCTGGGTGACACCAAATGGCAGTTGACCGCGGGCATATTCCTTGAGCCGCGGAAACTCGACGAAGATGCCCTGTGCGGTTTCCGGACGGAGATAGCCCGGTGAGGATGACCCGGGACCGATGTTCGTCCCGAACATGAGGTTGAAATTATCAACTGGCTCATCGGCCAGTGAACTCCCGCAACGAGGACAGATAATATCATGTTCGGCAAACAGAGATTCAACTTCCGGGATCGGGATTGCTTCGGCATCCTCAATGCTGGTGGCATCCTCAAGCAGGTGATCAGCTCGATGGCTGTGTCCACACTCGGGGCATTCAACGAGCATGTCATCAAACCCATCAAGATGTCCGGATGCCTCAAAGACAGGCTCGGGCATCACCGTCGGAGCATCAACCTCCTGATGGCCCGCCTCAATGGCAAACCGCTCACGCCAAGCCTCCTCGACATTACGTTTGAGACTGGCACCGTGAGGACCGAAGGTGTAAAATCCCGAAACTCCGCCATAGGCGCCACTTGACTGGAAAAAGAAGCCTCGTCGTTTCGCAAGCTCAGTAAGTTTCTCGGCGGTCGTCTCGGGCATGGTTTAGAGTGCACGGAGGAGATCAATATCCCTAACGATCCCTGCCAGTGTATCCCCGCTGACCTGCGGGAGTTGCTCAAGATCGTTTGTAATCATCGCCTGGGCAGCATCCTGAATTGTCCGCTGGCCGGCGATAGTAAATACATCCTCTGTCATATGCGCAGAGACGGGATCAGACGGAAGTTCAACATTCCGGGTTGGGAGTAAGCGCCCACCAACGCCTTTGATGCCTTCCCACATCCAGCCATCATCCTGATCAGCCATACTCGCACCGGTTGCCTCCTCCCCATCGACGATTTCGGCCACCTCAAGGATGTCAAGTTCGGTGATCATGCCGGCCATCTCACCGTCGTCATCAAGCACGATGGCATATGGTTCGTCAGCAAGGGAGAGTTGTCGACTGATCACCGGCATTGGGGTCTGGTGATAAGTTGTCACAACCGATCGGGTAGCGACCGTATCAACTGAGGCGTCGCCTGGAATCGATCCATCGGCAATGGCGCGGACCACATCGGTAACAGTCACAATACCCGCAAGTTCATCATCGACAACAGGCACCCGACGGGCGCGCTGATTGACCATCACGGCAGCAGCATCCTGCAGGTCGGTATCGCTTGTGACTGTTGGAACCTCTTCCATCAGCAAGGCCAGTTGATCCTCATCAGGATACTCAATAAGACATTCCCGGGAGACTAACCCGCGATATTCCTCGCCGTCATCGGTGGGTTTGACAACCGGGACTGACGAAAACGCACCATCCTGAAGATACTCTAAGGCGTCATCACGTGACCCCGGCAAGGAGACAGTAACGACATCCTCCCGTGGAGTCATCGCTTCGCTAACGTTCATGCCATCCTCTTGGGGGGATTTTCGTATAAACCCTCGTGCTTTCACGACAGGTGACCGAGAGGCTATACTGCTTGGCGCATAACAACGGGTGCATGTCGCTTGACACCCTTACCCCGGACCCAACAGCCACCCCACAGCAGACAACAGTTGCAACGTTCGAACGCATGGCCGAAGACATCAAGATCATTGTCTGGGGTGCTGATTGGTGTGGTGACTGCAAGCGTGTACTCCCACAGTTTGGTGCGGTACTCGCCGCCGCCGATATCCCATTAACAGCCGTCGAGACAATTGCCGTCGACCGGCAAAAAAACGGCCCCAAAGTCGAAGCATACGACATCGAGTATATCCCGACCATTGTCATTGAACGAGATGGAACCGAGATCGCACGGTTTGTTGAGTCGGCTGACCGGCCAGTCGGGGACGTGCTTGCAGACCAACTGAACGCCACAGAGCAGTTCCATTGACATCCGCTGCGGGGAAACAACGGGATCTCTCGGTCTGACGATCGCTTGGGTCGGCGTCCGAGCAACCGCCGACCGGTGGGCTTTTGCCGAGGCCGGTCGGCCACTTCGGCATGCCGGAATCTCCGAAGGCTTCGGATAACGAGACAGCAGACGATACCGAGGAGGGATTAACATACGCCGATGCCGGCGTTGATATCGAAGGAAGCGAGGCAGCGACAGCAGCGTTACTCAATGCGATTGGCAATGTTGTCGAAACTGAGTACGCAGGCATGATTGAGGTCGGAGGCCAGTATCTGGCCTTGGCCACCGACGGGGTTGGAACAAAGCTACTGGTCGCAGAAGCAATTGAGGAGTATTCCACAATTGGCATCGATTGTATGGCAATGAATGTCAACGATCTTGTTGCCGCCGGGGTTGATCCGGTCGCCTTTGTCGATTACTTGGCCGTCGAAACACCTGATGCAGGAGTAACTGAAGCAATTGGAGAAGGCCTTGCAGTGGGGGCTGAACGGGCTGATGTGGCACTTCTTGGTGGGGAGACAGCCGTGTTGCCGGAGGTGATCACGGGATTTGATTTGGCTGGAGCCTGTGTCGGACTGGCCGATCAGGACGCGATATTCCCGGGTGAGGCCGTCCCCGGAGACGCACTGGTTGGGGTCCCAGCAAGTGGAATCCATTCAAATGGACTAACACTTGCACGACAGGCAATCACCGAAGAGGCGGGATACGACTATACCGATCCATTCCCGCCGGGGAATAATCGAACGATCGGTGAGGAGTTGTTGACGCCCACACGTATCTATACGTCGTTACTCGGACCACTGCGGGATCACGGGGTCCATGCCTGTGCCCATATCACCGGTGGCGGATGGCGGAATCTCTCCCGCATGGGTAACCAGCATTATGTGATCGATGCCCCATACAACGCCCCGGAAATTTTCGAGTTTGTACAGGACTGTGGTGGGGTGACTGACGCTGAAATGCATCGCACATTCAATATGGGAACCGGCTTTGTCGCCGCGGTACCGGCATCACAAGCGGACTCATTAGCAACAGCCGTTGAGGGTCGGGTCATTGGCCATGTGAATGACGACACAGCCGAGGTTACGATCCGCGGGCTCTCATTGTAAGGAGACAACAGCCAGTTGGCTCAGGACAGGCGGGCAGCGACATCAGCGTCGGTGATGATCCCGATGGTCTGACCACCATCAGTAACCATCACGGCCGTGTAATGTTCAAGCAGACTGCGTAGTTCATCAAGTGTCGCATCCGGTGAAACTGTTGGAAAACTCTCGGTCATGTGCTCACGAATCGGATTATCCTTGGCG
>JBEQBL010000063.1:0-9044 GCA_041639835.1 Salinarchaeum sp. | reverse complement strand
ACAACAGCGTTATGTGGCAGGGGAGAGCGACGCCCGGACATTCATGCGGACGATAACGGCAACTGGGGGGGCAAGCGGGCATTATATAGCATATCTCGATACCGTGGAAGCGGAAATTGAGGCTACCTCCAATATGCGAACCCCGGATGCGTTAACTGATGCTAAGGCCCGGTTTGAGGCACTCCATAATCCGGGACGAGAACAGCTACTCGCGACAAGCCGAGGGGAGACAGTTCCACGACAGGGCTATCTTGCTGCTACAAGCGAACAGTTACGGGTTGCAACGGTTGATGAGCAGGAACAGACATTTTATGCGGACACGTATGACTGGTCCAACTGGGATCGAACCGGTGATCGACAGTTGGAGTTTACCGATGTCGAAGGGCAGTTTGAGTCGCTGTATCCCGATATCGGGCAGCAACTTCGCTGGATCGTCGAGAATCCGGAGATTGGTACCTACGAAGTTGGAGCGGTCAAAGACTATGCGGAGGTTGTCGTCTGGTTTGATAGTCGGACGGAGGCGGTATATCTTGAACACCAGCAGTTCGATCTTGAAACAATACCGACACGAACGGAAGCCGTCGAGACGAATGACAGTCTACAACTTACCGTTGCGCAGACGGAACCGGAGGGCCCAGCAACGGTACAACTAACCGATCTGAGCACGAGTGATCCGGTTGATGCACAGATACAGCTAAATGGACAGACTATCGGACAGACCGGCCCGAACGGGCAACTCTGGTTTGTTGCCCCAGCGGAGAACATAACCGTCACAGCAACAACGGAGGACAGAGTGGTGACCGCGACTGTCGATTGGAATGGGTCCTGACTGAGCATATAAGATGGCAGTGAGACTCTTGGGACCACCGCCGTTGGAGGTCACAGTGATGCGGTACGGGCGGACACAGGTTCAAACAGTAACAAGCAGCCACAGCTGGGTATGTCCGGACGAGCACTGACACCATTGCTCGGCACGGTTTGGCTGCTGGCAATCGTTGTCGGACTTGGGCTGACTCTTGCAATGACAATCCCCGGTGGAAACATCAGTAAGACGCCACAACAGGTGGTACTGTCAGTGGATGTTAATCCGGATACAGATCGGATTGTATTACGGCATAACGGCGGGAATCGGATTGATCTCCGGACGGCGACTCTTCGGATAGAAGTTGATGGGTCAGCACTTGATCATCAACCACCAGTGCCGTTTTTTTCAGCGACCGGATTCAACAGTGGACCAACGGGGCCGTTTAATCCAGCAGCGGATCCAGTGTGGACAACGGGCGAGCAGGCCAGTCTGCAGGTTGCCGGTACCAATAGACCACGGATTGAACCTGGAGCGACGGTCTCGGTGACCTTATATCAAAGCAAGCAGCCGATTACAACGGTTAGAACAACGGCCTAGAAAAGAAACAATGAGCACGGCTATCAGGACTGTGGTGCTGTAGCGGTTGTCACAATCGCAATGTCAGGTTTATACGGCGGCCCCATGAGTGTGTGTTCAATGTCGGTAAATCCGGCATCGGTAAACATTCGATCGGCTTCCTCGCGGTCATAAAAGAGCATCATTGCATCCGCCGCTCGCTGGACGAGTGAGGTGCGAGGGTTGTTTGGCCCGACAACAAGCGTCTGGCCCCCCGGTTTGAGAACACGACGGATTTCCTGCAGGGCCCAAACCGGGCGTGGCCAGTATTCGATTGATCCCGATGACCAGACAACATCAAAGGTGTCAGTCGCATACGGAAGTTGCTCGGCATCGCCCATAATAAAGCCGGCAGGGCCATGCTTGCCGATTTTCTCCCAGGCATGTTCCATCTGGTGAGGGCTCTGGTCAAGCGCATGGACCGTCTCAACATGGTCAAGAAGCGCCTCAGTAGCAAATCCGGTTCCACAGCCGACATCGAGGACACGATCATCGGGAGTAAGATCAAGCATAGCGATTGCGTCATCGCGCATCCGCTCGTTCCAAATAAACGGGTTAACACGGTCATACACCGTTGAAAGGTACTTATAGAACAACCGGGCCCGCGTCTTGTTCTCCAGCAGTCCCATTATGAGCAGCTAACGCCTACCGAGTCATAACCCTGACTTTCGAAGAAATCCTGAATAAAGCGAGTGAATCAACTATAGGGCAGCCGTCTTATATCACCGGTACACCGCGCGTTCGTGGAAATCCGCAACTCCCATATACATGCTGTAAAGAAAGGAAAGCACAACAAATGCCGAGGCCAGAAGTATTGGAACAAATCAGAGAAGCTGAGCGTGATGCCGACGAGATTGTCGCGGATGCCCGGGATGAAAAACAACAGCGAATCGCGAAGGCTCGTGAACGGGCCAGCGAGATTCGAAGCGAGGCCGAGGCGGAGGCACAGGAATTGAAAGAGCAACGACTCGCGGAGGCACGCGAGGAAATCGAACAGGAGCGAAAACGCATTATTGAGGACGGGAAAGAGCGCCGGGAAATGCTCAAAGACCGCGCTCATGGGCAGATGGATGAGGCCATCGAACACGTCCTTGAGTCTTTCAAAGAGGAGGTACATGCTCAGACCTGACCGTATGAGTAAGGTCTCGGTGACTGGGGCAAAGTCGGTGATGCCGTCGGTCATTGAGACACTGCATGAACTAACACTGGTACATCTCAGTGAGTACGATGGCTCGTGGCCGGGGTTTGACAATGGTGCCCCGCTTGAGGGAGCCGAGGATGCGTCCGAGAAGCTGGTGACCGTCCGGTCGATCAAGGATGCACTCGAGATTGAGGGGGAACAGGTTGACGGTATTGAGGATCTCACGGAAGCAGAACTTGAAACCCGGCTTCGTGAGGTGCAGTCCACGGTCAACAATCTTGACGATCAACGAAATGATCTCCAGGATCAGATTCGGTCGATTGATGAGCAAATTGAGACGCTCGAACCGTTTGCAACACTTGGAATCGACCTGGATCTTCTGTGGGGATACGACCGGATCGATGTTGTCGTTGGAGAGGGCAATCATGATGAAATCACACAGGCACTGAGGGAGGCTGAGGCGATTGACGCCTTCGAGACATTCAGAAGTGATGATGTGATTGCAGTTGCCGCTGATGGAACCGGTGATGACCCGATTGGTGACGCGCTAGTCGGGGTACCATTTACACTGGTTGAAGTCCCACGAAAGGAGGGGTCGCCCAAAGACCGAATCGAAGAACTACGGACAAAGCGAAGACAGCTCAAGGAGGACGTTGATGCCGTTGAGGAGGATATCGCGGCCGTCCGTGATGATGTGAAATCGTTCGTGCTTGCCGCCGAACGTCATCTGACCGTACAGGTTGAACGGACGGAGGTCCCTTTGCAGTTTGCAACGACAAAACGGAGTTTCATCGCGGAAGGATGGATTCCAACAGCCGAGGTCGACCGGTTTACACAGGCGTTGCACACGGCCGTTGGTGAGCGAATCGAAGTCGAAGAGGTTGAACGGGCCGAGTATGAGTCCATTGGCAACAGTGAGGAGGCAGCTGCCGACGGCGGACAGCCGGTGACGGTTGATGAGACACCACCAACAAGAATGAACAATGGCACAGCGTCCTCGCCATTTGAGACGCTGGTTCGCGTTGTTGCACACCCGAAATACTCCGAACTCGATCCAACACTGATTATTTTCCTCACATTCCCGTTCATGTTTGGGTTTATGATCGGGGATATTGCCTACGGGCTGCTGTACATGGCGATTGGATACACCGTCCGAGGATTCGGTTCGGATATCATGTCAGCCCTTGGGAACATCGCGATGTGGTGTGGTGGATTTACCGCGATTTTCGGGTATCTATACAACGACTTCCTTGGCATGAAGTTGATCAAGCAGGGCGCTGAGTACAGCGAACCGCTGTTGCCAGGGCTTGGACTATTACACAAAGGCTACAAGCCGGGACTTGAGGATCCAGAACTGTGGGTTCTCTCATGGATTATCCTGGCAGTAGTCTTTGGTGTAATTCACATGATCGTTGGCTGGTATATGAACTACGTCAACGAGCGAAGTCACAGTACACGTGAGGCGCTACTTGAGTCGGGATCGTGGATTATGGCCGTTGTCGGCTTGTACCTGTGGTTGTTCAGCGAACATTTAGCAGGTGAAGGCGGATCAAAGCCTGCCTTTATTGCCGGTGAGGAAGCGCTGTGGTTTATTCCGAGTATTCCGACAACCGTTGGGTTTGTTGGACTTGGAATGGTCGCGGTGGGCGTTGTACTTGTGGCCGTTCATGAAGGATTCACCGGAGTTGTCGAGATCCCCTCAATTATGCTTGGACAAACGCTCTCCTACCTGCGGATTCCAGCAGTGCTTCTCGCCAAGGGTGGGATGGCGATGGTCGTGTTGATCCTCTCCGGGCTAGTCCTTGGCGCGGACCCACTCGCATTGGTTGAAGGAAACTCGATTTACGGATTGTTAGTTGGTGGACATCTGGTTGAATTGTTCCCAGGAGGAAATATTGTCGTTGGCGTATTGTTAACCCTCATCGCCGTGGTGGTGTTTCTTGTTGGTCATACCCTTGTGTTGTTACTCGGAATCACCGCCGCCGGCATCCAGATGCTACGGCTGGAATACGTCGAATTCTTCCAGAGGTTTTATGAAGGCGGTGGCAGGAAGTACGAACCGTTCGGACGAAACACCAGTGAGTTTACTGACGATTAAACAGACCCATGCCAATTGAACTCGCAGCAGATACAGCAAGCATCGTATTACAGAATCTTGACCCAGAAGCAGCGAACAATCTTGGAAATCGATATGCGCTGGCAGCCGCCGCCCTCGGCGTGGGGCTTGCCGGCCTTGGCGCCGGAGTTGCCGAGTCGCGGATCGGCGCCGCCTCGGTTGGCGCTATTGCCGAAGATCGTGACATGTTCGGGATTGGGATTCTCTTTACGGTCCTTCCCGAGACGCTCGTGATCTTCGGAATCGTTATTTTCATTCTTGTGTTCGCACTGTTAGGGTTCTAACGTCTTTCCCGCTTATCGATACCAATGAGCCTCGAAACGGTCGTCGAAGACATCCGCGACGAAGCCCGCCAGCAAGCCGAACAGCTCCGCGAGGAGGCTGATGAAAAGGCGGCGCAACTAATCGAAGAAGCAGAGGAAGACGCTGAGGAGATTCGCGAGGAGGCAAAAGGCGACGTGGAGACGCAGATCACACGCGAACGCGAGCAGACCCGCTCCAGTGCGAAACTCGAAGCCAAGCAGCAACGATTACGGGCCCGCCGGGAGGTTCGTGAAACGCTGAAGCAACAGCTCAAAGATGAGTTGGCATCGTTGAGTGGTGAGCAGCGTAAGGAATTAACCACAGCATTGCTTGAGGCAGCACTCACCGAGTTTGATGCAGCCGCCACGCGGGTCGTCTACGGCCGCGCCGAGGACGAGTCGTTGATCAAGGAGCTACTTGTGGAGTATGAAAACGCCGAATATGGCGGCACTCGTGAGTGTCTTGGCGGTGTTATTGTCGAAGGAGAGCAGTCTCGCGTCCGCATCAACAACACCTTTGATTCGGTGCTTGAGGACGTCTGGGATAAACAACAGCAGGTAATCAGCAATATCCTGTTCGAAGAATGAGCCGCGAGTTCGCTTCGACAGGGTCCTCAAACCCGGAATATGTGACCGCCCGGATCCGGTCGCGACGGGCAAAGCTCTTTGATGAGGACGATTACCGAAAGCTAGTCCGGATGGGGCCAAGTGGCATTGCTCGGTATCTCGGTGAAACGGAATATGAGACCGAGGTCGAAGAGTTAGGGACCCGGCATAGTGGTGTTGATCTGATCGAATATGCACTCAATCGGAACCTTGCAAAGCACTTTGGCAACATTCTGTCGTGGGCAGACGGACGCCTTCACGATCAGATAGCACGATATCTTCGGAAATACGATATCTGGAATATTAAGACGATCCTGCGTGGAAAATATGCGGATGCCGATCAGGAGACTGTTGAGGCGGATCTCATTCGTGCAGGCGATCTTGATGACCGTGTCATAGACCAGATGGCATCTGCGGAAACGATTCAGGAGGCAATCGAAGGACTGGCCGGTACGCTCTATTATGAGCCACTAACCGATGCCCTCCCGGAATATGAAGAACACGGAGCGCTTGTGCCACTTGAGAATGCCCTTGACCGGGCCTTTTACACCCACCTGTTGGGAAGTGTATCACTAGGGGTGGCAACACAGCAAAGTTCGTCATTATATCTAACGTTCCTTCGGGCGGAAATTGATTTCCTGAACATCCGCAACGCACTGCGGTTGGCCCGAAGTGGCGCAGAGCTTGATCCCACCGAGTATTTCATTGAGGGTGGACGCCTTTTTACCGCTACGCGGTTGCAACAACTCGCCACAAATACCGACGAACTTGTCAGTCATATCCGTGACAGCCGGTATGGAGATGATCTATCCGTTGCACTCGAAAAGCTTGAGGATGCTGAGAGCCTGATTCAGTTCGAGCATGCGCTGGATGCAGCGTTGCTTGAGTACTCAGGCCGGCTGGCAAGTAGTGATCCAATGTCGGTTGCAGCAGTAATGTCATATATCCTTGCAAAGGAGCGGGAAGTTGACAATATTCGTGCAATCGCACGTGGACGCGAAGTCGGGCTTGAAGAAGAGGAGATCCAAGACGAACTGGTGATCACATGAGCGCACAAAGTCAAGAGATTGCTGTTGTCGGCAGTCCGGAGTTTACAACAGGCTTCCGGCTTGCTGGCGTCCGGCGATTCGAGAACGTCAACGACGACGAGAAGGCCGAGACACTTGATGACGCTGTACAGTCGGTGCTGCAGGATGATGGTGTTGGGATTGTCGTTATGCACGATGATGATCTTGAGTATCTCTCACGAGGGACCAAGGAAGCCGTTGAAACCAGCGTCGAGCCTGTCGTTGTTACGCTTGGCGGTGGCGCCGGAAGTGGAAATCTTAGACAGCAGATCAAGCGGGCGATCGGTATCGACCTGATGGATGATGAGTAACAAGCTATGAGTCAAGCAACAGATATTACCGTCACTGAAGACGGCACGATTACAAGCGTCAGCGGACCGGTCGTTACGGCTACCGGCCTCAATGCTCGGATGAACGATGTTGTGTATGTTGGTAATGAAGGGTTAATGGGAGAGGTTATCGAGATCGAGGGCGACGTGACGACAATTCAGGTCTATGAGGAGACCTCCGGAATTAGCCCCGGCGAGCCCGTTGAAAACACCGGCGAACCCCTGTCGGTTGATCTTGGGCCGGGTGTATTGGACACAATTTACGATGGAACACAGCGACCACTCAGTGTTCTAAAAGAGCAGATGGGGGCATTTCTCGATCGTGGTGTTGACGCGCCAGGAATCGACTTTGATCAAACCTGGGAGTTTACGCCAACGGTTGAGGAAGGCGATCATGTCGACGCTGGCGATGTCGTCGGGACAGTACCGGAGACAAAGAGTATCGAGCATAAAGTCATGGTTCCACCCGACTACGAGGGTGGTGAAGTTGTGGCCGTACGGTCGGGAGAGTTCACCGTCGAGAAAACCGTCGTTGAGTTAGATAACGGCGAGGAAATTCAGATGCATCAGGAGTGGCCTGTGCGTGAACCGCGACCAACGGTTGATAAAAACACGCCACGAGAGCCACTGATCAGTGGGATGCGAATTCTTGATGGGTTGTTCCCGATTGCAAAGGGAGGCACCGCAGCGATCCCTGGGCCGTTTGGCTCCGGAAAGACGGTGACCCAGCAGCAGCTTGCCAAGTGGGCTGATGCCGATATCGTCGTCTACATTGGATGTGGTGAACGGGGCAATGAGATGACCGAGGTCATTACTGACTTCCCGGAACTTGAGGATCCAAAGACCGGCAATCCACTGATGGACCGGACCTGTCTGATTGCAAATACCTCAAACATGCCGGTGGCAGCCCGGGAGTCATGCATTTATACCGGAATCACGGTTGCGGAGTATTACCGTGATATGGGATATGACGTTGCATTAATGGCCGACTCAACGTCTCGGTGGGCCGAGGCGTTGCGGGAAATCTCATCGCGACTCGAAGAGATGCCCGGAGAGGAAGGATATCCGGCGTATCTGGCGGCCCGATTGGCAAACTTCTATGAGCGAGCCGGTAAGTTCCAGAATATCAATGGCACCGAAGGCTCAATCAGTGTGATTGGTGCTGTGTCACCGCCAGGAGGTGATTTCTCGGAACCGGTAACGCAGAATACGCTGCGGATTGTCAAGACGTTCTGGGCACTTGATGCTGATCTTGCCGAACAACGACACTTCCCGGCGATTAATTGGAACGAGTCATATTCACTGTACCGCCAGCAACTCGACCCGTGGTTCAAGGATGAGATTGACGAGGACTGGGCGGAAACCCGTCAATGGGCTGTCGATACGCTTGAGGAGGAAACCGAACTGCAGGAAATCGTCCAGCTTGTCGGGAAAGATGCACTGCCGGAGGATCAGCGACTAACCCTTGAGGTAGCACGTCATCTGCGGGAGGCGTTCCTACAGCAGAATGCCTTCCACGATGTTGATACCTACTGTCCGCCGGAAAAGACCTATCGGATTGTACAGACAATTAAGACGTTCAACGACGAGGCCTTCGATGCACTCGAGGCAGGGGTGCCGGTAGACGAGATTGCAAGCATTGAAGCGGTCGCTCGGATCGGACGAATTGCAACCACGCCGGATGACGAGGCAGATGCCTTTGCCAGTGAGATCGAAGAGGCGATGACAGAGCAACTACGGGAGCTCTACTAAGACAATGAAGGAATACCAGACAATCACCGAGATCAGTGGACCGCTGGTCTTTGCCGAGATTGACGAGCCAATTGGATACGACGAGATTGTCGAACTAGAGACAACTGACGGAGAGATCCGTCGTGGACAGGTGCTTGAGACAAGTGAGGATCTTGTTGCGATCCAGGTCTTCGAGGGGACCGGTGGAATCGGTCGTGACGCGTCAATTCGATTTGTCGGCGAGACAATGAAAATTCCCGTAACGGAAGATCTTCTTGGACGGGTACTCGATGGCTCAGGCCGACCGATTGACGATGGACCGGAAATCGTGG
>JBEQBL010000062.1:0-9226 GCA_041639835.1 Salinarchaeum sp. | reverse complement strand
GGTACTGGCCAGCTGGGACGAGTACCCCGGTTCGTGTTTTGTATGCTCAAATCCCGACAATCAGGTCGGTCACGCCGATCGTTTCGGTAATGATCCAGCCAACAAAGATAAGATAGGCGAGCATGAGGATGATTGATTCCGCGGTCGTCAACTGCAGGTCCGTTCGTAGCAGTGCAAACAGCAACATCGTCGCAACCGTCAGGACACCCATCATCGGAGCTGCCACCGCGAAATTGACCGGAGCGCCGCCGATGAGTAAGACGCCAATTGGAATAGCCACAAGCAGATTAAATGTATTTGACCCAAGCACATTCCCAAGACTAGTTAATCCACGTGCCTCCCGTGCTGCCCGGACACTGACAATCGTATCCGGTAAGCTGGTTGCTGCTGAGACAATCAAGACTCCGGCTAAAAACTCCGGCATCCCGAATGTCAGCGCAAGCGATTCCACGGACGTGACCAGAAAATCAATTGTAATGAAAATCACAAGTAAACTCGCCAGTAACTTCCCCCACTCACGCCCAAGGGCAATGTTGATTGGATCTCCTGTCGGCTCGTAATCGCCCATATCCTGCCATTGAATGAACAAATACATTCCATACAGTAACAACGGCACCAGCGCCATTGTTGGCGTAATCTCGCCAAGCAAGTCACCCCCCGGCTGCGGTGCATAAATCACAGCCAGTGCGAAAGTGACGACCAGCCCTGAAACCGCAATCATGTAGAATTGCGCTTCCTTATATACCAACGAGCGGTTTGATTCAAGATCACCATCTACGACCAGTCCTGACAATGCTGGAATCGCCAGAATGTTGAAAATCGCCGAGCCGACGATTGTGCCAATCCCCATGTCAAAGACGCCGGCCAATCCCGCAAGCACAACGGTTGCAAACTCCGGAAAACTTGAGCCCATGGCAACGACAACCGAGCCCTGAATAACCGGTGGAACGCCATAATAGACTGATAGCTGTTCTGCTGACTCCTCAAGCCAGCCACTGCCGATCCAGATGGCGACCGTTGCAACACCAATGACAAGGAGGTAAACGCTTGTCACATCGGGAAGAAACCCACTGACAACCACAGTGATTGATTATATGATCGCCGGAATGAACCTATCGGTCAGTTGATTGACCGGCGGCTTGTCTACCGTCTCTCGCAAGCGCAACCGTTTTGATTGCCGGATCGTACACCGGTGACATGAAACGGCTCGCCCTGCCGGCTGATGCTCCGGCGGGCCCGACGAAACCTCCTGTTCGATCGGTGCTACTTGATACCCTTGGCATCGGTCCTGATGATCATGTTATCGAGGTTGGTACCTGCACCGGGGCATTGACCGTTGAATTAGCCTGTCGCGCTGGGACGGTCACCACCATTGAACGCGATCCGGACCGTGCAGCGGCTGCCAGGGACAATCTTGCCGCTAATGGCCTCCCAATTACTGATGCACCGGATGACTCAATACGCCTTCGGGTTACTGAGGCGCCGGCTGGACTTCCTGATTCTGGTGATGTGCTTGTGCTTGGTGGCAGTCGAAATTATGTGGCTATTCTTGACTGGGCTCTTCGTGCCGACGTTGATCGCATTGGAATGCTTGTCGCCCGTATTGAGACGGCCGGCAATGCAATTACAGCGTTTCGTGATCGCGATCTCCTTGCTGCTGTGTATCAGCTTCAAGTTGCCCGTGGGGACATGCTGGCCGGGGCTACCGGCCTCGATCCAGACCGACCGGTCTACCTGATCGTTGGTCAGACCCAAGGATCGGCCCCGTCACGATTGCCACCCCCGATGCACCCCGATTCAGCAGCCGCAGCAATTACAACCCAGCAGGCGGAGGATCAACAATGACTGTCTATGGCATTGGCCTTGGGCCGGGAGACGCTGAACTGGTGACTGTTGCCGGGCGCAAGCGACTCAATGAAGCAACCGCTGTCTATACTCCTGGCCCTCACTCCCGGGCTATTGTCTCGCAGTTTGTCGATGCGGAATCGCTCCATGAGGTTGAGTTTCCGATGACTCGTGATCAGGAACAGTTACGTGCTGCGTGGAAATCAGCGGCCGAGGAGATTGCGACGGTAGCAGCCACTGACCCTGTTGCTTTTGTCACTCTTGGCGATCCACATGTCTATTCAACATTCCGTCATCTCCGGTGGGCGCTTGCGGAATTTCACCCGACGATTGAGGTCACCGTTGTCCCAGGTATTTCCATGCTTTCGGCCTTTCTGACAGCGTTTGATACCGAACTTGAGACCGGCGCGGAGTTGATGCTTCGTGAGGCCAATGGTGCTGAGACCGCTGTTGGTCCCGACCGATTGCTCCTATTCAAGGTACTCGACGCACCGGCGCTACATGACCGCCTGACAGAGGCCGGGTATACGGTTACATATGGTCGACGCCTGTTCATGGACGACACAACTGTTGTGACGACCGACCCCGCTGATGTCGCTGACCGTGATTATTTCACTATTGCATATGCGACACGTCCGACAGCGGCTTCGGCTTCTGCTTCTGACCGTCCATCATTACTTGCGGATCGACAATGACCGAAACAACATCTTCTCCGACTCAAGACGGTACGGGTATCCCATTCATTGGTGCTGGCCCCGGTGACCCGGAGTTGATCACTGTTCGTGGTCGCCGACTGCTTGCGGCGGCCGATGTCATTGTCTATGCCGGCTCGTTAATCAACGATGCACTGATTGATCGCTACGGCGGGACCGCGGAGATCATCGATTCCGCAGGCAAGGATCTTGAAACCCTTGTGCCAGCCATGGCATCAGCCTATCATGATGGCCAAACGGTCGTTCGCGTACACAGTGGTGACCCATCGATCTACGGAGCAGCCCGCGAGCAGATGGATGCGCTTGCCGACCGTGGTATCCCAACCTATGTCGTGCCAGGAGTAACCGCCGCCTTTGCTGCTGCCGGCGCATTGGGCACCCAGCTTACCCTTCCATCAGTTGCTAATCATGTTGTATTTACCCGCCCACAAGGACGGACACTTACAGCCGATCATGACCGCATTACCGAGTTTGCCGCGATGGATGATGTCACGACCTGTATTTACCTAGGCACTCATGCAATCGCCGAAATGATGGAGCGGCTTCTCACTGCTGGAATTGATCCTGATGCCCCTGTTGCGGTGATCTATCGTGCTTCTTGGCCGGAAGAGGATGTCCTCGTTGGCACTGTATCAACCATTGCCGAGCAGGTGGCTGATGCAGGGTACGAATCGTCGGCGCTTGTTATCGTTGGTGAGGTGGCTGCTGATCCAGCATATGATCGCTCACTGCTGTATGATGGCTGGACGCCAACCGATGATACCAGATAACTATGGCTGCGGTCACTATCCCTAGGAGGTTCCCCAAATGAGCTCATCTACTTCGGATATCACAACGATCGCTGTCGTGCATTTTGAGCGAAACGACGAGACTGCCCAGTCGGTGGCCACGGCGCTTCGATCACAATACAAGACCGTTGATCTCCATCCCTACCATTCATCAATCTTCGCAGAGCAGTGGGAGCAGTACGATGGCTTTGTGGCTATCATGGCGGTTGGCATTGTCACTCGTAAAATCGCCCCACATCTGACCGATAAGTGGACTGATCCGGCAGTTGTTGTCGTTGATGAACAACTTCAGTGGGCCATTCCGCTGCTTGGTGGCCATCACGGCGGCATGGCAATTGCTACTGCGCTTAGGACACTGGATGTTGTCCCAACTGTGACCACTGCGACGACGGCTGCCGGCAAGCAGTCAGTCGAGCAGCAGGCCGACGCAGTAGCCGCTGATGTGGTTACCGAAGACTCAACGGTGGCGACCAATCTTGCCATTCTTCGGGATAACCTCGGGCCGGTAACACGTATTGAGGGTCCGCAAGCGGTCCTTGTTGATGAGGATGTCACGGTGCTCAAACGACATCGTGACAACGGCATCGTGATTGGCACGGGGAGTGTTGAGGGAGCCACTGCATCCCAGTTTCATGCCGCCTGGCAGGACGTTTTAAAGCATGCTGACCGAGACTGGTCAGCTGTTGAGTTTGTTGCCACCGGGCGTCCCAAAGAGGGGGAAGCAGGACTATACGCGGCTGCTGATCGCGAGGATCTTGGTGTCGTTGTCTTTGACAAAGAGACACTCCACCAGTTTGCTGGCCCCACAGCTTCCAAAGCAACAGAACTTATTGACTGGCCGGGTCTTGCCGAGGCCAGTGCTAAGGCTGGTGGACGCCAACATGAACTGCTTGTTGAGAAACACAGCTATGACCGTGCCGTGACCGCTGCGATTGGACAATGACGGCAGATAAGCGGGTCGCGATGGATTCCACTGCGATGGGGACACTCTATATTGTTGGCATCGGCCCTGGACTACCAGAGCATTTGACCGCCCGTGCCCGTGAGGTCATCCAGCGTGGGGATTGTCTTATCGTAGCGGATCTCTATCGGAAGTTTCTGGCAGTCGATGGCATCATTCCGGCCGCCGACGGACAAACAGTCACCCGCGCAGATGGCCAGACGCAGGATATTCTTGAGTCACAGATGGACCAGCAAGCTGAGTTGGCTACTGAGGCCTTTCAACGGGTTCGCAACGGCGACGATGTCGTGCACGTCTCCGGTGGGGACCCAAATGTCTATGGGAAATCCGATCTGCTCTTTCGTCTCGCCCGGCATCATGCGGCGACCGATATCCCTATCGAGGTTGTGCCCGGAGTGACTGCCGGATTAGGCGGGGCCGCTTCGCTGGGGGCGCCACTGTCCGATGATTTCTGCACTGTTTCGCTATCCAGCCGGCGGGACTGGGAGGTCATCGCCACCCGACTTCAAGGTGCTGTTGACGGCGGATTCGTTATTCTTCTGTATAACTGCTTTCGCCGGTATGAACAGGCAGTGTCCTTCCTGACTGCCCATCGTGATCCAACGACTCCAGCTGGAATTTTTCGTGATATTGGACGTCAAGATCGTGGCTACAGTGGTGAACAGCGGGTTATTACCACCTTAGCGGACATTCCAGACCATCCAGATCTTATTGAGGCCCCCGGCTCATCGATTCTTATTGGCACCGAAGCAACGGATATCTGGAACACCAACCACGGGCAGTTCCTTGTGACTCCCCGTGATGACCGTCCGCTAACGCAGGCTGTCCCGGACTTGCAGGGTGCCGGCGAAGGGGAGACATCCGAGTCCAAGGACTGATATCAGTTCATCCGTAGCTTTGATCGTCTATGCGTGTCAACACATGGAGTAACCCGCGACCGGTCGACTGGGACGATATCTCTCAGGACCACAGACTACCCACTAATGACCGCTGAGAACTGCCCTTCAGCCCCCAATGCAGCCGGGTCGTTGTCAGTTGTTGGTATTGGACCGGGGGCCCCTGAATCAATGACACGTCGGGCTCATACCACCCTTTTAGAGAGCGATCAGATTGTTGGGTACTCGACGTACGTTGAACTGCTCTCGAAGTCTGTTCGTGAGGCCGTCGATGCGATTTATGAGAGTCCAATGGGTGATGAGGTTCCTCGCACACAGGTGGCTGTCGAACGAGCATGTGAGGGGGCGGCTGTTTCACTGATTAGCAGTGGTGATCCAAATGTCTATGCTCTGGCTGGGCTAGCGCTTGAAATTCTTGAATCGGAGGCTATCGCCCCAGAAACAGTTTCCTTTGAGGTTATCCCAGGGGTCACCGCCGCCCAGTTTTGTAGTGCCCGGCTTGGGGCGCCACTGGTAACCGATACTGTATCAATCTCGTTGTCCGATCATCTAACCCCTCGGGAGCGTATCGAATCACGACTTGCGGCAGCGGCCGCTGAAGGGTTTATTATCGTTCTCTACAACCCCTGGTCACCCAACCGACGGGAGAATTTCACTGCTGCCTGTGAGATTTTGTTAGCCCATCGATCGCCTGATACACCGGTTGGCATCGTCCGTGCTGCCGGGCGTTCGGATGAACACCGTCGGATTACGACTTTGGATTCCCTTCCTGAACTCGGGGACTCTGATATCCTTGATATGACAAGTACGATTATCGTCGGTAATGAGCAAACACGCGTCTACGAGGACTGGCTGATCACGCCGCGTGGATACCGCGAAAAATACGAGTACTGATGTCTCCTGGCTATGCCGGTGGATCGCTGTCAGTTGCCAGCGCAACGGTATGATCGATCTGATCCGGTGACAGCGCTGCCAGATTGATACGACGTCCCTCTGTGGCTGTTATGATCTCACCAATCAGGCCGTGACCATCTTCGCTGGCATCAACAACCAGTGTTTCATCGGCGACCTCGCCGAGTGTCTGCGCGGCTTGTCGTGTTGCCTTCGTTGGACTTCCTTCGGCGACATTTGCTCGTCCATCGGTCAGTACCACGGCCACTCCCGTTGTCGGAGTAGCCCGGTCAAGAACCTCTGCGGTTGTTTTTAATCCAGCCGGCAGCGGGGTACGATCCGCAACCGGCAGTTCTTTGAGATGTCGAGCTGCCCGGGTGACACTATCGGTCGGCGGTAACACAACCTCCGCCTGCTGGCCACCAAAGGCAACGACCGCAACATCATCACGGTGTTCATACGCATCTCGTAGTAGGTCCATTACAACTCCCTTGACTGTTCGAATGGGTCCCTGCATTGATGCACTGGCATCAATGGCGATGACAACAAGTGCCTGTCCGCGTGTCTCCCGGACAGACTGGCGGAGGTCCTGGCGTTCAACGTTCGTCGCGCCCCGTTTGGCGGCGGCCCGCACCGAGGCCGTCGGATCAATCTGCTCTTCAGCTGTTGCCTCCTCAGTACGAACCCGAACCCCTTCCTCTCCAACGGATCGTTCCTGGATTCGTGTGCCCATTGTCTCGGTGCTGAGACGGTCTGTGGATGGGCTCTCATCGGATGCATTGATCGATGGCGCAATTCCCGTGCCTGGCTCTGGGGACTGGCCGGCTGGCATCCGGGGCTGTGCTGGCTGTCCTTCAACATCCGGGTCGTCATCTGCCTGTGCATCCTCGTCATCCTGTCGTTCCGTTGCCGATGACTCCCGCTCTGTCTTGTCCTCCGTTGAGAACGTCTCCTCGGAGGATGTGGGTTCATCTGTGGTGTCCGTGGGATCTGTGTCGGAGGACGACGACTCGTCTTGGGGTGATGACTCGGTGACATCGTCAGCCTCGGGGTCGGTCTCGCCTTCGTCCTCCGTTGAGTCCTCATCAAATTGTTCCTCGATATCGTCCGTTATCTCCGATGACGAATCAAATGGATCCGACTGTACTCTGTGTGCCAGTGCCCACTCAGCCGCCTGTTGGATATCATCCGCGTGTACCTGTGTCCGTCCATCAAGTGCTGCCAACGCACAGGCGCCCCGGGCGATAGCAATATCTCCGCGATGGCCGTCGACACCAACACGCCGACAGAGGTCGGCAATCTCAGTTGCCAACCGGTCGGGGATACAAACGCTTTCCAGGGTGTCTCGAGCGGTTAGAAGCCGCTCTTGTGCTCGTTTGGTCGCCGTCTCTGGATCCGGTCGGGCCGGAACGGAGCCCTCAATTGTCGTTGTTGAGAGGGCCTGATCCATAATTGCGACCCGCTGATCAAGATCGTCACTGCCAGCGACTGCAATCCGCAGATCAAATCGATCACGCAACTGGGGACGTAAATCCCCCTCCTCGGGATTCATTGTTCCCACCAGCGTAAACGAAGCCGGATGGGTGACACTTACGCCCTCCCGCTGGACGTGATTGACCCCGCTTGCGGCGACATCAAGCAGGACATCAACCAGATGATCATCTAAAAGATTGATTTCATCGACGTACAGCAGTCCACGGTTGGCCTCTGCAAGCAGTCCTGGCTCAAATTCATACTCTCCGTCTAACGCACTGGCCACCGATAGCGTTCCAACAACCCGATCGCGTGTTGCCCCCAGTGGCAGTGTCACAAGTGGCACTGACCGCTGTTCAACAGGTGGATTCGTTCGCGTTTGACAGTGCTGACACTGCTGGGTGTGGTCCGTCGGGTGACAGCCATACGGACAGTCCGCAATCACCTGTTGTGCTGGCAGCAGTTCGGCAAGTGCCCGAACGGCGGTCGATTTGGCGGTTCCTTTCTCGCCTTCAATTAACAGCCCGCTAAGCTCCGGATGGGCCGCTACCGACAGCAAGGCCTCCTTTAGCTCGTATTGACCAACAATACCGCCAAAGGGTAACGACGGGGTCGATAGGCTTTTGTCCTTCTCCAAGTCAACCACGGTTGCGCTAGTACAAGCGGTGGTTAACAAGGTTATGCCCCAAGTGGGTATCTACACAGCGACTGATAATGATCTACAGGCAGTTGTGGCTGCTGATGCACATCTCACGGATACATTAATTGCGCAGTCGGCGGCCGACGATCCCGCTACGATGACTGATTTTGTCGATCAACTGCTTGCTCAACGGGCGTCTGCTCCGTCTGCTGCGGTAGTACTCTGGCTTCACGGAGGTCCGGATTCGATTCCGGACTATGAAACTGTGCGTGACCGGCTGCAGGCGGCGTCGATTCCGATCATTGTTGTCTCCCCGAGTGACGGTGTTCACCCGGATACAACAGCCGCACAATCGGTTGGTCAAACCGTCCTGTCCTATCTCGATTGTGGTGGTGCGACCAACATTGAAAACTGCGCTCGGTATCTTGTCGATCACTATACTGCGGCTGATCGCACCTTTGACGATCCCGTTTCTTTTCCGACAGAAGGGGTCTATCATCCTGCATACCCGGGGATCGACTATGCTGGGCTCTGTGACCAGTTTGACCCGACAACACCGACGGTTGGACTGTTGTTATATCGGTCATACTGGCTTAATGAGAATCTCCGACATATCGATGCGCTTGTTGATGCCATTGAGGCCCGCGGTGCGGATGTCCTGCCTGTGTTCTGTGATCCGGCATCGAAACAGGCGACAGCCGCCACTACCGAGGAGGTTATCGACCGGTACTTTCTGTCCGATGCGGGTCCGGTCGTTGATGCCGTCTGTTCAACCCTGTTTTATGCCCTCTCGATGGAGCATCGCGGTCAGGATGCTCCGACTTCACCGGTGGATACACAGAGCGTGCTGCATCACCTGAATGTGCCACTCATTCAGGCAATGACAACAAGTCGCTCACGAGCTGCCTATCACGAGGCCGATGTTGGTCTCAAGGGCTACGAACTCGCATTAGGCGTTGCCCTACCGGAATTTGATGGCGTCACCGTTACCCCTCCAATCTCCGGTCAGGAACCACTTG
>JBEQBL010000061.1:0-9235 GCA_041639835.1 Salinarchaeum sp. | reverse complement strand
CGGAGCAACAGCACTGCGATCATCCGTGATTGTCACCGGAGCGCCGTTTGCTATTGTCTGCCTGTTTGCCTTTGCCGGCTTTATCTGGTGGCTTGGGCGTCGTCCAACGACTGATGAGCATGACGTACAGTCCCGTCCCCCGGATGTGACACTTGAACCGACGGACGATTAACTAGCCCCTGGTTAATGTGCCTCCGGCGCCCGAATCTGCGTCCCTGTTTCCCCCGCTAAGGCCTCTGCAAACTGTCCTGGCGTCGTGATCACGGCTCGCTTTCCCCCAGCGTCAAGAAAACCTATTGCTGCCTCCATTTTGGGTTGCATACTTCCTGTCCCAAACTCATCAGCCGCCATATGCTCACGGACTGTCGTTGGACTCACAGTCTGCAGTGGCTGCTGGGTTGCTGTCCCGTATCCAGTATATGCGTAGTTAACATCGGTTAGAAAAACAAGCGTTGAACTCTCAAGTTGCGTCCCAAGAACCTGTGAGGTTTGATCCTTATCGACAACCGCTGGTACTCCATGGCTCCCCTGTTCGTGATGCACCGGGATGCCACCGCCACCAGCACAAACAAGTCCCTCATTCTTTTCGATTATTTGAGCAATAGTTTCCGCCTCGATGATCGCCTGGGGGATCGGTGACGCCACAACCCGGCGATATGTTGGCGGGTCTTCGGCAATCATACGCGTTTCAAATGGCTGTTCGGCCGCCTCCGTGGCTGTATACTTTGGCCCAATTGGCTTTGTTGGCTTCTCAAACGCTGGATCTGATTGATCGACGAGCACCCGTGTCAGCACGGTAGGGATGGTTGTCTGCTCGCCTGTCGCATTTTCGAGTGCTTGTTGCAGTTGGTAGCCAATCTGTGCCTGTGTTTCCGCCACCAAAATGTCCAGTCCAAACTGAGGTGTTTCCGGGCTGTGCTCTTGTTGCAGCAGGCGAGTGCCAATCTGTGGCCCGTTTCCGTGCGTGAGGACAATCGACTGATCGGCCTCGATATGTGGCGCGAGTTGCTTGGCTGTTCGTGTGATGACGGCTTGTTGATGCTGTGGCGATTGGTCCGGTGGCTCTCCAAGTAGGGCATTCCCTCCCAGTGCAACAATAAGTGGGCTCTGAGTGTCAATAGACATGTTCCCATCAGGTACGCTGGCCAGCATACAAATACCCTCACCTCATGTTATCACAGCACAATGTCTCCCGAGCGAGTGCTTATCATGGGTGCTGCAGGCCGTGATTTTCATGATTTTAATACCGTCTTTCGAGGTGATGACAGCGTTGAGGTTGTTGCCTTCACCCATACCACCGGGCAGAATCTCGGCGAACTTACCACGCAGCCACGCCGCCGATATCCAGCGACATTAGCTGGCCAAGGATACCCGGATGGCATTCCAATTCATCCGGAAGCAAAGCTTGAGACACTTATTGCCGAACAGGATGTTGATACCGTTGTCTTCTCGTATTCCGATGTCTCCCACGAGCATGTTTTGCAGCAGGGATCACGAGTCCTGGCCGCTGGTGCCGATTTTCGATTGATTGGCCCTGAGCGAATGATGTTATCGACATCCGTTCCTGTCGTGGCTGTTGATGCTGTTCGTACCGGCTGTGGGAAATCACAAGCGGCTCGCAAACTCGCCGGCCTGCTTCGTGATCGCGGCGTTGACGTGGTTGTCATCCGCGAGCCAATGCCGTATGGCGATTTGGCTTCCCAGCGTGTCCAGCGGTTTGCAACCCCTGCTGATCTCGACGCGGCGGATGTCACAATTGAGGAACGTGAGGAGTATGAAACGCACATCGAACACGGGCATGTCGTCTATGCGGGAGTTGATTATGCAGTCATCCGCGACCGCGCTGAGCAAGAAGCCGACATTATCGTTTGGGACGGGGGAAATAATGAACTCCCCTTCTATCGTCCTGATCTTCACTTCGTGCTTGTTGACCCTCACCGAGCAGGTGATGAACTGCGATATCACCCCGGTGAAACGAACCTCCGACTAGCAGATTACATGATCATCAACAAGGAAAACACCGCCCCTCCGGCGGCAATTCAGACTGTTGAGGCCAACGCCCGTCAGCGCGCCCCGGATGCTGGCATTATCCATGCCGATTCGGTAGTGACAGCTGAGGCGGATCTTATCGCCAACAAGCGTGTCTTGGTCATCGAAGATGGACCAACCGTGACCCACGGCGGAGCTGCCTCTGGTGCTGGATTGATTGCCGCTGAAAAGTACGATGCTGCAGCCGTTATTGATCCCCGATCGGCAGTCGTTGGCTCGTTACGGCGGCTGTTTGAAACGTATGATCATCTTGGCCCGGTGCTTCCAGCAATGGGCTATAGTGACGCCCAACGAGCTGATCTCGAACAGACCATTCGGAACGCCGATCCGGAGGTTGTTATCACCGGCACCCCACACGATCTCTCGAAGGTTATTGATATTGATGTCCCGGTTGTGCGAGCACGGTATGAACTGGTTGAGACAGACCTTACCCTTGCAACGGTCCTTGACCGCCATGCCAACACGCTTTCACTTTCCTAATACTAGCACTTGTTGCCGGGAATTGGATGTGTCAGTCCTGTCCAGGACGTCCATCGGATTCAATGTCAAGCACTTCACGCTCTTCGGTGGTCGGTCCTGGATCCCCAATTGTCAGTTGATCGGTGATGGCTGCATCAAGTTGATTGAGCGCCATCTCACGCGATGGTGCCTGAACAGTGGTTCCGGTTGCTTGATCCTGTGCAATCCAGCTGCCGTCCTCGCGCCACAAACGAAGTTCACCCGGCTGATGCTTACCGTCTGGTGATGGGTCGGACATTAGGAATGGTATATGCAAACAATCAACATAAGTGTTCAGGTGCACTTACTTCTTGGGCAATTGCTTCCCATTCGCCCTGTGATCGGCGGTATCACCCTGTGTTTTTCATCCCTGCAGCAATCCCCTTGACTGTCAGCCGTAACGCGCGTTGTTCCTCATCGGATCGATCATCCTTCTCAAGCAGTTGAACCTGCAGCAGATTTAGCGGATCCACATATGGATTCCGTCGTCGAAGGCTTTCCCGAAGCCATTCGCGATCGATAAACTGCTCACGGTCGATAATTGACCGGACATGATCGGCTGTGCGATCATATTCGGCCTCGATACGGGGGAAGAACCGATCACGGAGTGATTCTTCGGCCAACTGTGCATACTCGGCGCCAATCTCCATCTCCGTGCGGGCAAGCGAGAGTGCGGCCCGATCAACCGTCGTCCGGAAGAATGGCCAGTCGGCGTACATCTCCTGAAGGGTGTCGATATTACCGTCATCACTCTCCAGATAGGCGCGTACCCCAGCCCCGAGCCCATACCAGCCGGGGACAATACATCGTGACTGTGTCCAGGAGAAAACCCAGGGAATGGCTCGTAGATCTTCAACGGTTCGTTGTCCGGTCCGCGATGCCGGCCGTGATCCCATGTTCAGATCCTCAATGACCGAAATTGGCGTTGCCTGCTCGTAGTACTCAACAAATCCATCCGTCTCAAGCAGATCCCGGTAGGCTTCCCGTGCTGTCTCGGCCATTGTCCTCATTGCCTCAAGCCATGTCTCGGGAACTTGCTCACGTGGATGTTCAAGTGAGCGATGCCGCGCCCGTAGCTGTGCATTTAACATCTGCTCAAGTTCTCGTTCTGCAATCGCCGGATTGGCATACTTTTCGGCGATTGCCTCGCCTTGCTCGGTAAACTTGATTGCGCCGGTCACGGACTCATTTGGCAATGCAAGCATGGCACGGTTCATTGGACCGCCACCACGAGAGATTGATCCACCACGCCCGTGGAACAGCAGTAACTCAATCTCATATGAGGCACAGATATTCGCCAGCCGCCGCTGATTACGATATAGTGACCAGTTGGCTGCCAGAAAGCCATTTTCCTTGTTTGAATCGGAGTACCCAATCATGACTTCCTGCGTGTTCCCACGTGCATCAAGCGCCTGGGCGTAAGCCTCATTCTCGAAGAGCGTCCCCATAATCCGCTTGGCATCCGACAGTGCATACTTTGTCTCAAGTAAGGGGACAATATCCAATCCGGAATGGCCCGGAAGGTCAACCACATCAACCAGACTCGCTAGATATAGCACCTCAAGCACGTGACTTGGCTCCTCGCACATACTGATACAGTATGCATCGATGGCCGCCTCTCCGTATTCGGACTGCCAGTCAGCCAGGGCAAGAAACCGCGTCAGCACGCGACGAACCGGATCGGAGGGACTTGTATCAGCAATTACCTCTCGCAAATCAAGATCGGATCCATTGATTACCCGTTCGGTGAGTAGTTCAACGCGCTCCGATTCATCAAGCTCCATATACGCAACATCGTCACTTGCAAGCACCGTGGCGACGGCGTCAGTATGATTCTCCCGATGATCCCGGAGATCAAGACTTGCAAGTGAAAATCCGAAGGTTTCGACACGCCGAATCAGGGGATCGAGATGGACCCGGGCAATCTGATCATGTCGATGAGCTCGTAGACTCTTGGCGATTGTCCGAAGATCATCCCGAAATGCCTCGGGGGACTCATAGCCCCCCGGACGACTATCGATCACTCGGTCAAGCCGCTCAGCCATCAACAGCAGTTTTTGTCGGTATGGTTCCTCGGAATACCGGCTTCTTGCTGTTTCAGCTGTTTCCGGCAGCTCGTCCCGATCGATTGCCAATCGCCCGTCAAACGCGTCACTTGTCTCAACCCGTTCAGTGTCATGGCTTAGGACCGCCAGTAGTTGATCAATTTGTGTTTTATATCGCTCAATCGCCAGTTCTCGCTGTCGATCAAGTGTTTCTCTGGTGACCGCTGGGGTCACAAACGGGTTACCGTCGCGGTCGCTTCCGGCCCATGACCGAAAGCCAAACACCGGTGGGACTGGTTGATGCTCCGTTGAATCGAAGGTCCGCTGCAGGGCTGTCTCGATCTCCTGATAGACATCGCCGATGACGTCGAACAATGTGTTCTCAAGATACCACTGCACATTCCGTGCCTCATCGGCCGGATCAGGCTTTTGCTCTCGCACATATCGCGTATTCCAGAGTCCTAGCACCTCGGCCTCAAGCTTCTGCAGTATCTCCGTCCGCTCCTGTGCCGTCAGTGCATGTTCATCAAGCTGTCGCAGCAGTGTTGCGATCTCTCGAAGCTTCGTTTTGACTGTCTTTCGACGGGCCTCGGTCGGATGCGCGGTAAAGGTCGGCTCAATTGAGATATCCTCAAGCACTGTGGTAATCGTCTCGGCGTCGGCTCCCTGCCGGACAAGCGACTTGATGCCAGCCTCAATGCCGTCCGGCACGGGCCCATCCCGGCTCGCTGCCCGTAGTGCCCGGACTCGCTGTCGTTCCTCGGCGAGGTTGGCAAGCATAAACCGCGTTGTGAACGCGCGGGCAATCGTGCGAGCCGTAACGGTATCGCTGCCGGTCAGGCGATGCCTGAGCTCGGATCGATCGTCCCGCTTGCCACGCCGGTACTCAATACTTGCCTGTCCGATGTCGTCAATTGTCTTTGCAACTGTTGGAGAGACCTCCGTTGCGAGGACCGTCTCCAGAATAGTCAACAAATCCTCGAGATCATCCTCAAGAGCGCGCGGCTGGGTATCGATATCCGTGCTCACATATCACGATCCGTCTGCAGTGATACTAACGTTTCGTTCGGTTCAAAATATCATCACAACTTTTGATTACGTATTCTCCTGTCACTGTCAGACTTCTCGTACCGCCAAACGCTTTTCCCGACTGCCATGGTGGGTTGTGATATGGACCCCTTCGAGGGCGAACCATCCACATCGGCGATTGAATACAAGCCGATTAGCGTGAAGGATCTACTTGTTGAGATGAAAGATACCGCCGAGTTACTGATCAACCTCTCGTACTCGGCACTGCTTGCAAACGACGAGGAACTTGCCCGCGAGGTCCTTCGTCTTGAGGAGCGGATGGACGTCCTCGAGCTACGTGCCGGCATGAGCCTACTGATGGCCGCCCGCAACCCGACCGACGCGGAGCGGTTAGCGCCGGTTATTGGTATTGTCGCCGCCACCGATACCATCAGTGATGCCGCCGGTGATATCGCCAAGGTCATTCGCGAGGACATTCAGGTTCCAGAAGCGATGCGGGCGGCCCTTCCCGAGGCCGAGGAACTGCTTGTCCGCGGGGTTACCGAATCCACTTCCTCGTATGCTGGCCGTACGCTCAAGGATATCAATCTTGAATCGGAAACGGGCGTCCGTGTGATTGCCCTTCGACGTGGCCAGGAGTGGCTGTTCAATCCCGGCCCGGAGACCCACCTCAATGCCGATGATGTGGTCATTATGCGAGGCCCGGCCCCCGGTATCGATAGGGTATATGAAACAGTTACGGGAACGCCCTACCAGCCACCGCCGGACCCACCGTCACATATCGATGATCTCGGCCGAGCGGTTGACACTATTGTCCATATGAAAGATCTCTCGGAGTTGGCTGTCGATCTCGCATATAGTAGCGTTCTTTTCGGCAGTGCCGAACTTGCAGAGGAGGTCCGTAATATCGAGGTTGAAGTTGATGCGCTTCGCTCCCGGTTTGAGGCGTGGGTGCTTGAAGCAGCGGCGGACGCCCCTGATCCGGTTCAACTCCGCGGCCTCATTCATCTTGGCACCAGCACCGAGACGATTAGCGATGCGGCTGTCGAAATCAGTGAGGGCGCCTTACGCGAGATCGATGTCCACCCGGTGGTCAGCTTGGCGGTGCAGGAAAGTGATGAACTTCTGACCCGGATTGAGGTCGCTGCCGATAGTGCGCTTGCGGGGGTTGCAATCGATGATGGCATGCCAAATGTGGATCCGGCGATTGCTGTGATTGCTGTTCGGCGCCCGAATGAGGGCTGGATCATTGTTGGCGATGCGTCATTGACAATTAACCCCGGGGATATCCTCATCGCCAAAGGCACCCGTACAGCGACCGGCCAGCTTGAGACGCTCGCCGCCAAGTCTTGATGACCGTCTGCTGTAGCACTTATTTTAGTGTACTGCGTCGTCGGAAGTAAAGCGTCTTGAAGCGGATTCGTCGCGAGCGTTCGTGCTGTCGTATTTTATGGTGCTGCATCAAGCACTAGTGCTGACACCGCGATAAAAATCACCATCCCGAAGACATCAACAACGTTTGTGACGATCGGAATTGTCGTGTCATCCGGATCAATCCCAAGCCGGTACGAGCCATATGTAACCGTTAGACTCGCAACGACAGCGATAACCGAGACCGAGAGTCCACTGACAAGCGAGATCACTAGCAGATCCTGAAGCGTTAGCCGGGCGCCGATAACAATCCCAATAAGCCAGGCCCCAACTGCCAGTCCGGTAAAAATCGTGCCTGCAAGGGCGAGAATAGCCACGATATTTGCCCACAGAATGGCATCTCGTGGATCAAGTTGGGTTGTTCCCAGGTGTAACCGTGTGGTTAATCGCGAAGCTAAGATTGCTCCTAGGTTCCCACCCATGCCAACCATCGTCGGCACCATCACCGCAAGCAGGGCAAACTCCTCAAGTAAGTCCTCAGCCGCATCAAGCGTGAGCCCTGCCCATAGTACAATTACGGACAAGACCACCAGAAGGGGAAACATATGTCCGACAATCGTCTGTGTCTGCCACGTATTAGACAATGACTCCGACGGAGCCATTATGCTGTCACCCCCAGTGATAGGCGTGCAATGGTGGTATCAACAACAATCACAGACAGCAACAAAAAGAGCATTCCAAAGATATCACCCAGTGTTGTCACAATCGGCCCAACAAGGTTATCCGGATCATAGCCCAGCCGATAGCCCACAAAAATCAACCCAAGTAGCCCAACGATCATAATCACCGATGTAAGGACCCCGGCAAGCAGGAGAATGGCCACAAACTCATACAGGGCTGCTGACTCGCGCCCAAGTATCTGAAGAACGCCCCACGATAAGATCCCGATGACAATTGAAATCCCCGTTCCGTTGATAAGCGACGCCAGCACGGCATTTGCAAGCCGCTCATCATACGCTAACCGTGGTTCGATCAGTCCCTGGTGTAGTCCCGTTGAAATACGCCCTCCCAAGGCTCCGTAGACATTCCCCCGGGTTGCAAGAAACACCGGCACGGCAACAAGCAATCCGGGAAACCGGACGACATACTCGACCAGTCCCTCAAGCACCGCTCCGGCGAAGAGCCCGCCGAGTAATGTTATCCCGAGGATTGGCAATGATTCACGATAAATTCGCCAGGCCACTTGCCGTGGCTCCATGTCAATATGGAAGCGGGACTGACACAAAAAGCTGCCCGCATGCGATTGCCCTGTCGGCTATGTATTGCTTACTGCATCCCTTCTGTCCCCGTGGATAACGCATCTCCATAGTCGCCAATGCCGACGGTCATCACCGGCCGATCGGTCCCCAATAACACTGACTGAGTTGTGCTCCCGAAAATGATCTTTCCGGTTGGGGTGCGCTTACGCCGTGACAAACAAAGTAGCTCAACACTCCGTTCATCAGCCACCTCAATCAGTTCTGTCGCTGGACTCCCGCTTCCTTCGACAAGTTCAATTTCAACGTCATAGTCCTCAAGAATCTCCTTTGCCCGTCGCACTGCTCCCAACTGGCCAACCGAGGCACCCTCCGGATTGTCCTGAAACACGTGCATCAGTATTGCCTTGACTTCTGTTGGCGCCTGTGGCAGTTCGCAGACGGCTCGCGCTTGTGATTTGGCCCGCTGTGAGTCCGAGTCAATGCCAACAAGTACGCGGTACATATTGCCCACTAATCAGCCCGAGTGCATAGCCGTTGTTGATTCATCAGTCATCGACCATGTCATGTCCCTCATATGTGTGTGCCATGACCTGCGCCGGCACTCACGGCTCGATGATGATCTTCCCAAGGTGACTGTTCTCCATCACCGCTTCCTGCGCCGCTGCTGCGGTTGATAGATCGTATCGATCAGCAATCTGTACTGAGAGCCGATCACTGTCCATGAAATAGGCAATCCCTCGTAGTGGAACCCGGAGATCCGGCGTATTGAACATACTCATAAACTGGTAGGAGACATCCTTTGATCTTGCCGCCCCATCGTCAGCAAATCCCGGATCAGGACTGGTCTCACCAATTCCAACCACTCGACCGCCGGTGGCAGCCACCTCGGCATCGAACTGTAGATACTCATCTAGACGGTGATCGAGAATCACATCAACCCCGCCATCGGCGGCCTCCCGTACTGCCTCTTTGAGATCCTCTCGG
>JBEQBL010000060.1:0-9259 GCA_041639835.1 Salinarchaeum sp. | reverse complement strand
ACCTCGAAGAACTTCGTACTGCGATTCTTCTACTTCGCGTTCGCCTGTCTGCTGTACTCAATCTGGCGGGCCGTCGACCTCCTCGTGCAAGTCGAGTTGACGGGTGAGTACGAGCATTCTCCGATTGTGACTGCGGACAATACGCTCACACTGTTGAAGAAGGAAACTGGAGTCGGGTAATCGCTGATATTGAGCCAGTGAGAACAGGGGTAACGAGCGGCAGCGCTGTTCTGATCTCTTCAAATACGCAGTTCTAGTTGAGATACTAACTGGAAGTGGTGTCCCGACCCGAGTGTGAACCGTGTCAAGTTCGGTGGTTCGGCTGATATCGTGCATACCAGCGGTGCTATAGCCGCCGTAGTCTCAACTTCCAGGGCCTTGTCGCCGTCAAGTTCGAAGCGCTTATGCGCCGACTACTGATATCTTAGTGTGACTCGCTGGAAAACGGGCACCAGCGGGCACCCGTCATTGACGGGCCGGGATGTGACTTCCACAGGAAGTTGAACCACACAATGCCCGTGGTGAAACCATGGCAGAGAGCTTCTACTCGCATATCAAGGACGCCTGGCGAGACCCCGATGACGGGAAACTCGCCGAGTTGCAATGGCAGCGCAAACAACAGTGGCGTGACGAGCCGGCTATTATCCGCATTGAGCGGCCGACCCGACTTGACCGGGCCCGTGAACTTGGGTACAAGGCCAAGCAGGGCATCGTCATGGCCCGTGTTAGTGTTCGTAAAGGAACTGCACGCAAACGTCGGTTCCGTAAGGGGCGCCGGTCAAAGCGGCAGGGGGTTCGGCGTATTACCCGAAACAAGAATATCCAGCGCATTGCTGAGGAACGTGCCAGCCGGAAGTTCCCGAACCTCCGGGTGCTGAATAGCTATCCCGTTGGTGAGGACGGCTCGCAGAAATGGCACGAGGTTATTCTTCTTGACCCGCATCATCCGGCTATTGAGAACGACGACGACCTCAACTGGATCTGTGATGCCTCACAGAACGGCCGAGCATTCCGTGGCCGTACCAGTGCCGGTCGCTCAAATCGCGGACTGCACACACGCGGCAAAGGCGCTGAACGAACGCGACCAAGTCGGAACTGATCCGACTCGACCACTACTGTTTACTATTACCGCCGAATACTGTGTGGTATGCGAAATGCTGCACCAGTTGCCCCTCCGGTGGGGCTGACGATTGCTGGCAGTGACTCCGGCGGTGGTGCCGGTATCCAGGCCGATTTGTCGACGATGGCGGCGGCTGATGTGTTTGGGACCAGTGTCATCACTGCCGTGACTGCGCAACATACCCGTGGCGTTGAGGCGACGGAGGTCATGCCGCCTGCGCATGTTGCCGACCAATGTCAGGCAGTCCTTTCGGACTTTGATATTAAAGCAGCAAAAACCGGGATGTTGGCAACCGCACCAATTATCGATACTGTTACCGACATATTTGCGGACCGTGACCTTCCGCTGGTCGTTGATCCGGTGATGATCGCCGAAAGCGGTGATCGACTGCTTGACCCCGATGCCGAAGATGCGTATCATGCTCTCATTGGCGAGTCAACGCTTGTAACACCGAATCTGGATGAAGCAGAAGCCCTTACCGGTCGGTCAATTGAAACGGTGGCTGAGGCTGAAGCTGCCGGTGAGGATCTTCTTGCCACCGGTGCTGAGGCGGCGCTGGTCAAAGGTGGCCACCGTGGGGATGATCCTGTTGTTGATGTTCTTGTCACAGCTGATGATGTTGAGACATTCCGTCACCAGCGCATTGATACTGCTGCTGGCCACGGATCCGGGTGTACTCTCTCGGCGGCTATTGCAGCCCGACTAGCCCGCGGTGAACAACTCACAGCGGCTGTTGCTGACGCGACGGCGTTTATGGCACGCGCCGTGGGATATCATTATGCCGGCGGCCAGGGTCCTGGTGCAGTCCACCCGGCCGTTGATCGTCGTGATCGCGCCGCCCGGCAGGATACTGCCCGAGCTGTCCAGGATATTGTTGATCAACTTGTTGAGGCCGATGCTGGGCTTTTGATCCCGCAAGTCGGACTGAACGTGGCCGGCGCAACCCCGGCAGCCGAAACCGCCGCGGATATCGCTGCTGTTGAAGGCCGGGTCACACGCCGGCATAATGGAATTGGTGCAAATGGCTCAGTCCGATTTGGCGTCTCCAAACACGCCTCACGGGTACTCCTCGGGCTCCGTGAACAGGACCCATCAGCTCGGTTTATTATGGCCTGTCGTCTCGACACCGATGTTGAATCAGCCATTGAATCGTGTGGCTGGACCACTGCACGTACCGGCGGCCGGGATACCATCGAAGGCAACGCCCGATTGGCCTATGAACGTGCCGAGACAACGCCAACAGCGATTTTCTACAACGGTGGCAAGAATCTCGAACCGGTTTGTTTCCTCATTGCTACCGACGGGGATCGACTGGCAACCCGGGCCCTCACCCTGCTTGATGAGCTCCGGCACTAACTAACAGACAGCGGCTGGGGACTTTTCCTGTCCGTGGCCATTAGAACTCGCCAAGACTTGTTTGACTGCCAGCATCGGTGAGTTCAATGGCCTGGTCAATGGCGGCTACAAAAGCTGATTGTTGACTACCGTCGTACAGGGTAGCTGCTGGATGGACTCCAATGACCACCTGTCGATGTCTTCCGTCGATCGTGGTTTCAACAACAGTTCCGGCTTCATTCGTCACGGCTACTGATCGTCCCAATAGCTGTTCACTTGGCACTTTTCCGAGGGTGACAATTGCAGTCGGGTCGACGGCAGTAATCTCGGCGTTGAGATATTCCCGACAGTGATCGCGTTCTGTGCTTGTTGGATCACGATTTGCCGCCGGTCGACAGCGAACCGTATTTGTAATCCGGACTGCCGACCGATCGATTCCCTGCTGTGCGAGCGCGTCTGTTAGTACCGTCCCACTTCGTCCAACAAACGGTTCGCCCTCTGTATCCTCCTGTTCGCCAGGAGCTTCTCCAACAAACAGCAACTCCGCATCCATTGCTCCGGTTCCATTGACGATCTGCGATCGGGAGCTAACTAACTCCGGACAACGCGTGCAGTTGTTAACGACATATTCCTCCTCGGACATCGATATGCCCGACAACGGCCGATGTGGCGATAAAACATTTCCGGGTGGGGCCGCGCCATGGTTCTAGACCTTCCGTATCGCAGACCACATGCCACGGGCCCCCGCAACGACAGTTCAAGTCTCCTCTAACTGAGATTGTGGACTTTCTTTCTGCTTCCGTTGTAAACGCCGTGCCCCACGGGCAGCCAGTCTAGCCACCCGAAGCGGCTCGGGACGACCCCCATCAGGGGTATATGCGGTTATCACGCGTTGTGCGTCAGCGGTTGTGATACCGACTGTCCGAATATTGATCTGATGTCCATTGAGCGTCATCGTTGATCGTTCCGGCAACTGTTGATATCGTCGTTGTCGCTCCGCGTATGCCTCACCGCTGAAAGCCTCCTGCAATGCCCCTTCTAACCCTGGACTTGACTCGAAAGTAACTGCAATCACCGGACAACCAGTGCGATCATGTAGTGTCTCAAGGTTAGGAATATTATACCATGCAAGAGCTACACCGGCAAGGAACAGATACTGAATATCCTCACGGTCAAGCGTCTGATAGATATTGGTCATCGTCGCCGTGACATCGGTTCCCCCAACTGTACACTCTCCAAATGCAAATCCGTCAGCAACCCGATCAGCACGGACAATGGCGCCTGCAAGTGTACTTGTCGTTGCCGTTTGTGAAAACGATTCAGCGATGCCAAGAGCCCTCCGGCCCGACTTCATGCTTTTGATACTCTAATAGGTTCTCTGATATAATCCGTGGTGACCGGAGCACGCAAGTTCGATTGTCGTAGTAATATCAACTGGCGTCGCTGTTCCGGATGTCCTCTAAACGATTAATGAGTTCGTCGTTGGAGGCGCCAATTTCGTACTCGACGTGTCCGTCATGCTCGGCGTCGGTGGTCGCCATTTCATCCTCATCGATTGCTGTTTCAATCTCTTGATTCTCTTGTTCGGACTCGTCGTAGCTCCCGAACCCCATACTCAAGTATACATCCGTCATCGAGCCGTATAAGTGTCCCGCCGGTCTTTCCCATGGCATGCTGTCGCACTTATACGCCTGCAGTCAAAGTGCAACATATGTCCCATTCCCTCACTCCAACCAACGTGACTGCTGACGCTGAGACGTTCACCTGCAACGCCTACTTTGTCCCTGGTGATACGCCAGTGCTTGTCGATGCCGGGGCCATGGATGGAACCGTTGACGCTCTCGAGACACTGACCGATCAACTTGCAGCTGTGGTGATTACCCACCAACACGCAGATCACATTGAAAACGCTGTGGCTGTCTGTGAGGCATTTGACGCCGAACTCTGGGCATATGATGACCATCCTCAACGCGATCGAGCACTGGTCGACGGCGAAGACATCCAACTCGGCGATACGATCTATGAGGTCTGCCATACGCCTGGCCATGCCGACGATCATATCGCATTTATCGGCTCCCAGCGGCTGTTTTCGGGCGATGTGGTTGTATACTCGGATGGCGCGTTTGAGGATGGTAGTTTCGGCCGGACAGACTTACCAGGCCAGTCTCGTGAGCAACTCATCCAGTCGTTGAAAGTCCTGCAAACCCGTCTCCCGGATTCGGTTACTGAACTCTATCCGGGACATGGGCCTACCTTTGAGGGTGATGTCCAATCGGTTCTCTCACAAGCGCTTCGCCGTGCTCAACGTCGCGAACCGAAATATCAGGAATAGCTGCCGCTTAGTCGGGTAGCCTCCAGCGTAGCGGATCAGTATTGCTGCTACAATTATGCTGCGCGCGATTCCTTTGCCTTTGGACGCAACTTGTCATGGCCACACTTGCGACATCGCGAGGCGTCCTTGGGGTTTCGAGCATTGCATCGCATGCAGATCTGTTTTTCAAGAAGCCGTTTTTCGGCAGGTTCAAATCCCATGTACGCGGTTATGCATGGGGGTCTGAAAAGCGTTTTCGAGTTCGACAGGTCATACTCACAGCGATAGAATTGCTGCTAATGTTGTCATCGCTGAGAGTACGACGAATAAGATGGTGATTAACTGCACATCAATCTCATCAAGAATTCGTTCGATAATACGGACATTTGTTTGGTGGATCGCCCACAGCAACGACAGAGAAAGGTAATGATACCGTAGTATTGTATTCATCACTCCTCCAGATGACTTGACCGTTGGCGGTGACCAGGACACAGCTGAGGCCCGGTGGTCATCCGCTGGCGCCTGTGTGGACCGTTCGGACGTGTTGCCCTCTGCCTCAATCAATGCCTCAGCGTCGATGTCCTCAAATAGCGAGGCAGCACAGTACACACAGATTGACTGTTCGCCTTGATCATCGAGTTGCACGGTCGTTTGTTCTGCATCACTCACTGGCTGTCCACAAAACGCACACTCATCGGACTCCGCTTGTGACCGGTTGGGTGAATCAAATTCAAGCTCGCGTTGAGTCATAGCTACGTGCCATTCGGGGCTATGGTGACCACCTATTGATCAGCATCCGTCTTAGTGGTATCGCCGCCGTCAGCTGCCTTCCGGCGGGTATTGCCGGTCGATCCGGACTGAGCCCATGGACATAATGGATCACTGCCAAATGGTGAGTTTGTCACCGCATAAGCCCGCGACCGTGATCCACCACACTCAGCGGTCATCGGACAGTTTCCACAGGGCCCATCAAACGAGTCCCGGTCTCGTAACTCACTCATAAGCTCTGCATCCTGGTATAGGGCTGGCAGGGACTGCTCTTGTACGTTGCCGACGCTCAGTGGGAGAAATCCGGATGGGTAGACATCACCAGTATGGCTTACAAACACGAAGCCGTTGCCGGCACCGGTTGAGCCGACACGTCCTGTGCCAAGACCTTCTTCTTGGGCGATTTGCTTGGCGACCCGACGATAAAATGGCGCTTCAACGGTAATTACTCGGTATGGAGCTGCCTGACTGCGCCGGTACAGCCATTCCATGACCTCTGTGGCTCGATCCGGACTCAGCTGCTTAAGTGTCTCACCACGCCCAATCGGCACAAGGAAAAATACCTCCCACATGGCCGCATTCAGTGCTTCTGCCCGGTCGGCAATAGCCGGTAGTTCGCCGACCGTTTGAGCGGTGACGGTTGTATTGACCTGTATTGAGACCCCGGCTTGCTGTGCATACTCAGCCGCATCAATGGCTGTTTCGAAGGTTCCTGTTTCACCCCGAAAGCCATCATGTGCATCAGCCGTGGCTCCATCCAGACTGATTGCCATACGCCCGACACCAATCTCCGCGAACCGATCGATTACCGCTGGTGTTAGTGATTCGGTTGTGGCCGGGGTGATTGATGGGGTCAAGCCTCGTTCAACGGCCGCCTCAAGTAACTCAAATAGATCCGGCCGTTCAAGCGGATCACCGCCAGAAAGAACGAGAATCGGCTGAGGATCAAACGCCGCCACTTGGTCAAACAACTCTTTTGCCGCATCGGTCGACAACTCATCAGGATGCCGATCAGGCGTTGCCTCTGCCCGACAGTGATCACAGGATAACCCACATGCCTGTGTTGTCTCCCAAGTAACGATTAACGGCGACTGTGAGTAATCTCGCCCTCCCGGGTGGCCACCGCCTTTTGACGATCCGGGATGTCCATTCCCAGAGCCCGGATGTCCGGATGGTGGCCCGTGACCGCCGGTGCTATGATGTGTGCCTGACATATTACTGGCGTTGCAGAGTCCCCTCGTTTACGTATAAGATGTATGACTGTTCTCCAGGTGCGTTCATGTCATCGTTCATCCTCGACACACGAGTAAAAACCTTGAGTTCGCGTCTCCTTTCTCGTGAATCTTAGCGGCAACAATCTAAGGGCTTCTACCTGCCGGCGAACCCTGTCCCGAAGATATCCCCTCTGTATTTGCGGGTTGAGAAAACACTTAAGTATCCGCTGTGGCCATCTCGCGGGTGAGACCCCGCGATGGTTCGGAAAAAGAAGCTCAGTCCAAGTGGTGCGAAAGGTGCAGACGGGGAGTATCACAACGTCCACATTAACCTACATGAGGATGAACTTGCCGTCGCCGGGATGGAGATTGGCGATGAGGTCTTCGTCCGGGTTCGTGAAGACAAAATCATCATCCAACGCGCTGATCAAGATGAAGTTGAGCACAACTTCTGATTCCTACGCCCTCTGGACAGGGATTGCAGGTCCTCCTGTAGTAGTCTTCGGCTGACACGGGCGATTACCTCAGCGGCAGGTCTTGATTACCGTTGTTAGTGACCTGACCGTACTATGTGGCGGACTGCTGACTCTATCGCAGTGTGCTTATGTCGATTGCCCTGCCAGTGTTACTCGATGGGGGTCTATGACCTCGCGAAACAGGTATTGTTCCAGCTTCCGCCGGAGACAGCGCATGAACTGGCGATCACCAGTCTTGCGGCTGTCCAGCAAACGCCGATTGAACAGGCGATAGCTGCGTGGGGACGTGTTGACGATGACCGACTGACTGTTCATACATTGGGTTCGGAGTTTCCAAATCCAGTTGGGATTGCCGCTGGATTTGATAAAAACGCCCGTATTCCCCGTTCGATTGCCGCACTTGGGTTTGGCCATCTTGAGGTCGGCGCCGTGACTGCTCATCCTCAGTCCGGCAACCCTCGCCCTCGCCTGTTCCGACTCCCGGAGAATAAGGCATTGATCAATCGATTTGGCTTTAATAATGATGGTGCTGATGCCATTGGCGCCCGGCTTGACGCACATGAGCTTCCCGACATTCCGATTGGGGTGAATCTCGGCAAATCAAAGATTACAGCTCTTGAGGACGCCCCGGCCGATTATGCATATACCTACCAACAGGTTGCTGACGCAGGCGATTTCTTCGTTGTTAATGTTTCTAGTCCAAATACGCCCGGATTGCGGTCTCTGCAGGATCGCGGTCCGCTTATTGATATTCTTAGCCGCCTCCAGGATGCCGGCGCAGCCCCGTTGTTGGTCAAACTCTCACCGGATCTTACCGATGCCGCCACCGAAGATGCCCTTGCTGTGGTCCGAGAGCTGAATCTTGATGGCGTTGTTGCGGTCAATACGACTACTGACCGTCCAGCGCATCTTGATAATCCAAATCGCATTGATGACGGTGGTCTCTCGGGAGCGCCAATCAAAGACCGTGCAACCGAACGCATCCGATTTGTTGCCGATCGTGTTGATGTGCCCATCATTGGCGTTGGAGGAATTGCCTCGGCCGAAGATGCCTACGAGAAGATCCGTGCTGGAGCTAGTCTTGTCCAGTTGTACACCGGCTTTGTCTATGAGGGGCCAACGCTTGCTCGGAAGATCAACACCGGACTCCGTGCCTGTCTTGATGCTGATGGGTTTGCTACCATTGAGGACGCTATTGGTGCTGACCTCTGAGTCCAGGGGGCCATTTGGAGGCATGTCACCCGGTGGTCGGTGTTGTTTTCAGGCGTGCTCACATGGTATTGACCAATGTCTTCGGAGACTCAACAGCAGAATGTGCTTGGTGAACCGCTTGCGCCTTGTAGCACCGATCCAACGACTGGCTTTCTCCGTGATGGCCATTGCCGACACTTGGCCCGTGACCCGGGGCGTCACGAAGTCTGTGCCGTCGTGACCGAAGAATTCCTCCAGTACAGCAAAGCACAGGGCAACGATCTCATCACCCCCCGTCCGGAGCTTAATTTTCCTGGACTTGATCCTGGCGACCAGTGGTGTCTATGTGTCCCCCGGTGGCTTGAGGCCCACCGTGCTGATGTCGCGCCACCTGTCGTTCTTGAAGCGACCCACCAGGCCGTGCTGGAGGATATTGATCGTGACCTGCTTGAGGAATACGCCGCCTCAGAATAACGAAGTTATCTCACCGACACCTGCTATGCAAGTGCCGCAAGTCGCAGTTCAAAGCCGACAACAGGAACCTCAAGATCGTGATCAACGAGAATCTCGGGATGCAATTCGCCGACGACACCAACTGTCTGGCCATCTATCACCACATCAGCAACTCGCCCCGTAATAAATGAGGGATGCTCCGTTGGCGGGGTTTCTAAGGTGACATCCAAGGCCGTTGCCAGTCTCTGTAACTGTCCGCGAGCGGCCTCGTATGATGCGTCATGGCGGGCAATAACACTGGCAATAGAGCGGTACTCGGCAACCCGCGTGTTTTCCGTTGGATCGACATGAGCCACCAGTCCAATCTCCGAGAGATCCTGTGGATACTGAC
>JBEQBL010000059.1:5749-9311 GCA_041639835.1 Salinarchaeum sp. | reverse complement strand
GCATATCTGTTGCCGACGCCACCGGAGGTTGGCGCCGCCATGGTCAGTGAGATTGCGAGTGGGGCGGTCTTTCGCCACCTCGGGCAGAGTCTACTCCATTATATACCAGGAGTAGCAGGTGGGGTAATCGCTGGAAGTGGAGTCGGAATCCTTGCCGGATGGAGCCAGGTAATCGATGATGCATCTGCCCCAGTCATCCGGGTGTTACGGCCCATTCCGCCGCTTGCATGGATTGTCTTTGCAATCATGTGGTTTGGCTTTGGCCATGTGGGGGCAGCATTTATTGTTTTTATCGGGGCATTCTGGATCTCCTTTTATAATGCTTACAGTGGAGTTGAAGACACCTCAACGGCACTGATGGAAGCTGCAGCGACACTTGGAGTCACATCGGACTGGCGGCTGCTCTACCGTGTTGTCATTCCCGATGCGGCACCGGCATTGCTTGCCGGGCTGCGAACAAGTGTCGGACAATGCTGGATGATGGTGATTGCTGCAGAGCTATTTGGGGCCCCTGGCATTGGATATGAGATTATTACAAGTGCCAACAATCTTGCCATGCCTCGCAGTATCGCGTATATGATGGTCATCAGCGGGGTGTTTCTGCTCTGCGATTGGATCGTACGACGTTTTGAAACCAAACTGCTTGCCTGGCGCTCATGACCACAACACAGCCGACCCCGGGAGCCATCGAGTTGCAGGCCGTGACCAAGCGGTATGCAACAAACGAGGGGACGACGACAACAGCATTACGTACAGTCTCACTGACAGTTGCCCCCGGTGAGTTGGTGACCGTCGTCGGGCCATCGGGATGTGGCAAAACGACGTTGATTCGACTGGTGGCCGGCTTGGAAGCCCCGACAACAGGGACAGTCACCATTGATGGACATTCCGTGGTCGGACCGGGGCCCGATCGACCGGTGGTATTTCAGCAACCACGCCTGTTTCCGTGGTTAACCGCAAAGGAAAACATCGCCTTTGGACTTGAGGAGCAGGGTCTAGAGAGGGAAGCGATTGAACAGCGGTCTCAGGAGTTACTTGAGGCGGTTGGCCTCGGTGAGGCCAGCGATGCGCTGCCGATGGAACTATCGGGCGGCATGAAGCAACGAGTCGGCCTGGCACGAGCATTAGCTGTACAGCCACCGGTGCTGTTAATGGATGAGCCGTTTGGAAGTGTTGACGCACAAACGCGTCGGAGGTTACAGGATGACCTTGTAGATGTCTGGGAGCAGACGGGGCGAACCATTCTGTTTGTAACGCATAATATCGAAGAGGCGGTCTATCTTGGCGACCGCGTTGTTGTATTAACACCCAACCCGGGGCAGGTACGGACAACATATACGGTGGATATCGACCGACCGCGGACACGAACCGATCCGGAACTCACCGCCGCAAAAGAACATATCTTCCAGATGACCGCCACCCACCGTTGAATGTGGGCGTCCGCCAGCGTCCTGCCATAGCGAGGACTCAACGGTGGATCAAGAGGGTCAGGGCTGACTTGAGAGGATGGCATAACCGGCAGCGAGCAATTGACAGGCGCGTGGATCATTAGAGGAGATGTGGTCGACGTATCACCGACACAGGGGGCTGTCGTTGTAGCGTTGCTCGTGACACTCGGAGTGATCTGGTATATTGACGGGCGAGGAAAGTGGCGGCAGAACGCCACTACCCGGCTGATATACGGGCTGCCATTGGGGACGATCATGACCACCGGGATCGTCATTGGAGTATACTTACTGCTTCAGGGTGGCCTACAACACTGGGCGGAACCGCTTGTACTACCCTTTGTCTCGTGGTCATATTTCTATCCGCTGGGAACACTGGCTGCTGGGGTAACGCATGGATCACCATCACATCTCATCTCAAATCTCACGGCGACACTGGCCTTTGCGCCACTTGCAGAATACGCGTGGAGCCACTATCCGCCAGGAAAACAGGAGGATGATACAGCATCCACCGGTCGCTCGTTAATCCAGTCACCGTGGATACGAGCACTGGGCATTTTTCCAGCGGCGTTACTCGGGGCGGCGCTAATCACAAGTCTCGCATCGCTAGGACCGGGACTTGGCTTTTCAGGGGCGGTCTTTGCAATCGCCGGCTTTGCATTAGTGTGGTATCCGGTCCCAACTGTGCTTGCGGCTGTTGGGGCCGCCGCCGCCGGAACGGTATATCAGGCACTTATTGAACCGGTTGCACGAGGCACAATCGAGGCCGGCGCCCCAGCACCACCGTCCTGGGCTGGCATTGGCTTTCATGCCCACGCACTTGGCTTTCTGCTTGGAGTGCTGTGTGGAGCCTTACTACTCGTATTACGGCATCGACGTCCACAGCCAGCGAAGATAGCCCTTGCAACGCTTGTCCTTGGACTTATCCAAGGGCTTTGGTTGATTGTGTGGACCGAAGGCGCGGATGAGTTCATACTGTACCGCGGGGTTGGTGTAGTGGTCTTGACCGGTGCGACCTTAGTTGTAACTGCCGCTGCGGCCGGAACCGATCGGCCGATCCCACGGCCGTTGTCGGTGTTACCTTGGGCACCGACAAGACGCCAGCTTGCACTTGGCTGGCTTGTCATCGGTGTTGGCCTATGGACAATCAGTGGTATTGCTGGAGCAGCGGTTGGTGAGACACCAATGGGCGCGACAATCGCCATGACAGTCATTGGGGCCGTCTTATTGGCGCTTCCAGCACTGCCCCCATTGATCCCGGATCGCTGGCTTGCAAGTCCACTTTCACAGCGGCAGGGGGCAATTGGACTGCTGGCACTGACGACGGTTATTATCGCGCTTCCAGGGGTGCTGTATGGACTGACGGTAGTCGATGGGACCATCACAGAAAACACCACGATAAGCGATGAGGGGGTAATGACGGTCGAGGATTATACTGTTACATATGTCGCAGATGCGACCAGTCAACAGCGACTGGCGGTTGATCTTGGTGGGGAAGCCCCTGAGCAGGCGACATATACCGGCGTAATCGTGACCAGTGACCAGCGGGAGCTCTGGACAATTGGGACGCGTGAGGAACAACTCGCATATCACGGAAATGAAACACTACTTGTTGGAGGGGTCGGCTGGCGACAGAGCATCGATGTCGAACGCACTGGATGGGATGTGGTCGGAAACGGGAGTGCCTATGCTGTTGATTTAATTAATACGACAGAAGGGCAGGAGACACAGATGCGGTCGTTTGCCTCAGACCCGGTTCAAGCAACTGGGCGAATCAACGGCACCGCCGTCGAAGTCGTGCCGACGATGGCCGACATGCACATTCGAGCAATTGGTCCTGAAGGTACAGTACTGGATACAGCACCACTCCCGGCGGTCAATGCAACAACAACAGTCGGGCCAATCGCCATTAGTCACGAACGGACGGGCAATACAAGTCGGCTAATGGCAAGCAGCAGTAAGACAACGACGTTAATCGCGGAGAAAGAACAGTACGTGGAGTGAACACTGGGTATTAAACCTCAAACGGCCGGATCAGTCAGTCCTTGACGGCCTCCCAGACAGCTGGGCCAACATCGTAGACACGATTTGTCCGAGTCTTCAAGCCGCGATCACGT
>JBEQBL010000059.1:1905-5739 GCA_041639835.1 Salinarchaeum sp. | reverse complement strand
TGACACAAACGCACACCACTGGCCCTCAAGAGCGGCTACATCGAGATTGGGTTGCACATGTTCGACACGGTCGGATGAGGCCTGAATGTGATACTGAACACGGAGATGATCCTCAATACGCGTGTAGCCATTGGCAGCAACGACGACAACACGCTCATCACCGAGATAATGATGATGCATATCGTGGGTATCGATGCCGAGGTGAACATACTGCTTGCCGGGGATAGTCCGGTCAATGCCAGTCCGGTCGTATTTTGGAGTTGATGCGTCAGTCGGAGGGGATGATGACACGCCCATAGAATCCACGGCCGGGGGGCCGCGACAGCCCCTTCCTGCGGGTTCGTACATAGTGGTGTGGCCCGACCGAGATACTCAAGTGGAGTTTGGACCATGCACACGGTAGTGGCAGTTTCGTTTGATCTCTTTGGGACGCTTCTTGACGCCGATCGGCCGGAGAATGCGGCAGTAGCAATCGCCACAGCACTGAGACAGCGAGGGGTCGAGCCACCAGCAGACTGGGAGACGCTCTTTCGACAGCACCACGTTGAGGTTCCGGAGGGGGCAGAACTACCGTTACCACAACATGTGACAGCCGCGCTGCAGAGTGAGGGGATTGATCCGGCACCAAAGACGGTTGAAGCAGCCGTGCTTGACGCGTTCACACGAACAGTACAGACACGGCCAGGGGCCGTCGAAGCAGTTGCAAATGCTGCTGCCAGCGATGTCGTTGGGGTATGCTCAAACTGCTCAGTCCCCGGGCTTGTCGAACGAGCACTCACCCAGTCCGATATTGATCCGACCGTATTCGATGCGGTTGTCTCAAGTGCTGCCAGCGGATGGCGCAAACCACATCCCCGGGCGTTTGAGATTTTGGCCGATCAACTTGCGGTGCCAGTAGAGGAGATCACACATATTGGTGACACCAGCCAAGCCGACGGGGGGATTGAGGCACTTGGCGGTACAGCGATAATTATTGATAGTACGACACCGATAACAGAAGTGGTACCGCGGAATGGGGATCAGACGTGACACCGGAAGCAGCGGTTGTACTTGCCGTGCTAACCGCTGCTGGTCTTGAGTGGACGGTTATCGAGCCCCCACAACGGATTCATCCAGTGGCACTGCTTGGACAAGGGCTTGCGTATTGTAATCGTGACTGGTCGGCCCCACTGATCGCCGGGATTGTGGTTGCAGTTGGTGTGCCAGTTGGCGTAGGGGCCATTGCGTGGGGCGGGATTACTGTCATGACCCGGTATAGTATTTTTGCTGCCGGAATTGCCACCGGGGCGGTTCTGTTTGTCACAACCAGTCTTCGACTATTACTGCTCGAAGCCGGGCGGGTAATTACTGACACCGAATTTGATGTAGAAGCCGCACGGGAGCGGGTACCGGCACTGGTTGGGCGAGCCCCGGCGTCATTATCCGCTGGTGAACTTCGAAGTGCGGCTGTCGAAAGTGCAGCAGAAAATCTGGCCGATGGGCTTGTAGCCCCGCTGCTGGCGTTCCTGCTTGGGGCCACCGTCTCACTACCACTCGGTGCAGCGGCCGCAGTATGGGTCAAAGCGGTCAATACCCTTGATTCGATGTTTGGGTATCCGGATCGCTCCTTTGGAACAGCCGCAGCAAAGCTTGATGATGTCGTCATGTGGCTTCCGGCCCGCATCAGTGCGGTGTTGATTGCGATTGCGGCGGGAACGCCAACAGCCATATTCTCGGCACGAACCGCCGCCTCGCGGCCGGCATCACCGAACGCTGGGTGGCCAATGGGAACAATGGCTGTTGTGCTTGATACACAGCTACGCAAACCAAACCAGTATACGCTAAACAAAGCCGGAGCACTTCCAACCGTGCCTGAAGCACGACGGGGAATCCGGCTGATCGGGTATGCAGGCGGACTCGCCTATCTTGGAGCAATACTTGCGGGGCTAATACTATGGGTATGACACTAATACAAGCAATGGCTGGCGCCGTTGGCTTCCTAACGCGGATTCCACTTGGCCACTCCGAGCGGGGATGGGAAGCCTTTCGGCGACATCCAGAAATGATGGTCGTTATTGGGTACCCCTTGGGTGGGCTAATAGCTCTGGCAGTGCTTATTCCGGGACCGCCGGAGACAGCAGCAGTACTTTTTCCGGTATGGATTATTGCAATGACAGGAATTACACATATTGACGGGATTGCTGACTGTGGTGATGCTGCTGTTATTCATGGGGATTCAGAGCAACGGTATGCCGTATTGAAGGACTCGACTCTTGGCGTTGGGGGAACTGTCGCAATTGTGCTTGTCATTGTTGGACTGGTAGCTGCTGGACGGCTACTGGCGGCGATGCCACCGGCAAAAGCGATAATTGTGGTCCTCGCAGCCGAAGTCGGCGCCAAAGCCACCGTTGCCGGACTGGTATCGGTTGGAACCGCAGCACACGACGGACTTGGATCGGCGTTGACACGGCCAACGCGTCCTCGGCGGATTGGGGTAATCGGACTGGCTGTGGCGCCAGTTATTGCCTTGACGACGGTTACCGGGAGTGTTATTTGGACATTCAGTGCGGCGGTGAGTGTTGGCGTGGGAATGCTAATCTGGGCACGACGGACACTCGGTGGTGTCAGTGGCGATGTATTTGGGGCAACAAACGAGGTAGCCAGACTTGCCGGCTTACATGCCGGGGTGATTGGATGGACACTCCTGTGACAACAGCATTGCTCATGTGTGGCGGGCAGGGGACACGGCTGCAGACAGAGGTTGAAAAACCACTTGTTGAAATCAACGGCCAGCCAATGATCGCCAGAGTGAGGCAAGCACTTGCTGAGAGTTGTCTTGAGACGTATTACGCGGTCGTCTCATCACAGACACCGAAGACCCAGGCTTACTGTGATAAACAGGGAATTCCAACGATCGAGACCTCAGGAGATGGATACGTTGCGGATCTCCAGGATGCCGTCGATGAGGTTACACCACCAGTATTGACTGTCGGAGCAGATTTACCGCTCCTTGCTGGAGAGGTGATTGATCGGATCCTGCAAGCATACAATGGCGGATCACAAACGGTGGTGGTGCCAGCAGCAGTCAAACGGCAGCTTGGTGTCTCCGTCGATCCAGCAACCGTACAGGCGAGGACGGTTCCAGCAGGGATTAACATCGTTGGGCCAGAGAGTGATGACCGGACGACCACCAAACATACCGACGGAACATACATGAGCTACGATGTCCGACTTGCGGTCAACGTGAACCGACCTGTGGATCACACGATTGCGGAGACATTGCAATGCGACTGATACTAGCAGGCGGAACAACAGCGACCGCCCGAATTCCAGGCCTGAGTGCAGCCGGCGCGGATCCGGAGGCGATGCCGGTTACGCCATCGGCCGATCTTGAACTGGTGGAGTATGGAGCGCCGGTACGAACCGGCCAGATTCCCGTCTCACCCACCGGCTGCCCAACGCCAGCATTGATTACACGAGCCATACGGGATCTGCTTGAATTTCCGGTCACTGCCATTGACGCGGGGCTATCGGTCCCAACCGGAGCACCAACTGTCGATATCGGAAGTGCGCCGGGAGCAGATATTCGAGAGGAGACAGCAGTGTCAACCCCAGAGCAACAGGTCAATGCCGCCGCGACGGTCACCGCGAGCATACCGGAGCAGCGAGTACTTGTCGGAGAGACCATTCCGGGGGGCACGACAACCGCACTGGCCGTATTGCAGGCTCTTGGGGAAACACCAGCAGTCTCATCCTCATTACCGGAGAATCCACTTGAGCAGAAACAGGAGGTTGTGACGACGGCACTGAGGGCAAGCGATATTACACCAGGGGCATGTGCAAAGGCCCCACTTG
>JBEQBL010000059.1:0-1895 GCA_041639835.1 Salinarchaeum sp. | reverse complement strand
GGATCCGGTACAGGCAGCGATCTTGGGCATGATCCGGGGGGCTGCAAGCAGTGAGATGGAGATAACACTCGCTGGGGGAACACAACAGTTAGCAATCGCTGCCTTAGCCCGTCATGATGGAATTGAGATCCCACTGACCGTTGCAACAACTCCATTTGTGGTTGATGGCCAACGGGAAACAATCACACAGTTAGCTGATGAGCTGGGGGTGACACTACGGGTGACGGATCCACACTTCGAGGAAGGCTCACATGTTGCCTTTCAGCGATATCGGGCCGGTGAGGCAAAAGAGGGTGTCGGAATGGGAGGGGTACTTGCCCTGGCTGCGGACGCTGACGTCGGCATGGAACAGGTGCGCTCCCGCGTTCAGAAACGGTATACAACCCACATTGGACCGCCACCGGCACAGACGCAGTAATGGATATAACAGCGCTTGAGACAGTCGATCGGGTTCCTCATGGCGGAGCAACGGCTGATGACGTTATTGATTTCAGCGCAAATACGAATCCACGACAACCGCCTGGAATTAAAGCTGTCTACCAGGACGCATTTGAGGCTACCAAACGGTATGCAGACGATCACTACGAGGACTTTCGGAAGGCAGCGGCAGCACATATTGACGCCGACTGCGCATCGACCGCAGTAATCCCAACAGCCGGGGGACTTGCTGGGTTACGACTGGCACTGGCCAGTACGGTAAGCCCAGGTGACTCGGTGGTGGTGCCAGTCCCAAGTTTCGGTGAATACATACGGGAAGTTCGATTACACGGAGGGACGCCACGGACCGTAGCAGCAGCACAACTGCTTGATACGGACCCAACAGATGATGCTGTGGCAATTGTTTGCCAACCAAATAATCCGACAGGGCGGATGTATGCGGCGAAAGCACTAGACACATTTGTGTCCCGCTGTCAGAAAGCGGGGACGACGGTCATTATCGACGAGGCCTTTTTGGATTTCACCGACCGGGAGTCGCTTGCAGGGACTCCACAGACGATTGTGCTTCGGTCGCTGACAAAGATATTTGGACTTCCAGGACTTCGAGCCGGATTCGTGATTGCACCACAGCCATTCCATGACCGAATTGAAACAGCCAGACAGCCATGGAATCTTGGAACACCGGCAGCACGGGTAGGCACACACTGTTTGCAGGCCCAGACGTTTGTTGCTGAAACACGCAAGCGAGTGCATCGCGAGCGAGACCGGGTAATCGAAGCAATCAGCTCGGCCGTTACTCCAATCCCATCGGCGGCCCCGTTTGTACTGTGTGATGTGGGCAGCCAGTCGGTTGATCAACTGCTCAAAACGGCACGAGAGCATGGACTCATACTCCGGGACGCGCGAACCTTTCGTCGGCTGGATAATCATATTCGGGTGGCCATCCGAGAGCCAGCAGAGAACGATCGTCTGATTGATCTGTTGACCGATGACTGAACAATTGACCGGGCCGCCAGGGATTGTTATCACTGGAACAGGATCAGGCGTTGGGAAGACGATCGCAACGCTTGCGGTCTTACACGCACTTGCTGAGCAAGGCTCTGTCCAACCGGCCAAGATTGGTCCGGACTTTATCGATCCGGGACATCACGAGGCGGTGCTTGGACGTGCCTCGCGGACACTTGATCCAAAACTACAGGGTAAGCAGGGATTGCGTCGGGCATATGCCAGGGGGGATGGTGAAATCTGTGTCGCGGAAGGCGTTATGGGACTGTACGATGGCCCGGCCTCAACGGCTCGGGTTGCAGCAGCACTTGATTTACCGGTCATTCTGGTTGTCGATGCAAGTGGTGGCATGGAGAGTGTTGCGGCGACAGCACTGGGGTTTGCAGCGTACGGCGCCCCGGATGGACCAGGAGAACACGAAGTTGATGTGGTCGGGGTTATTGCTCAAGATC
>JBEQBL010000058.1:0-9413 GCA_041639835.1 Salinarchaeum sp. | reverse complement strand
CATAGAGGTGTCATACCTACAAATATCGAAGCTTCGACTGGGTTTATTGACTGCAACGGCGACTCAGGTTATGGGTAAGAGACAGGGCCAAAGCCGTGGGCTTTCGCCTCGGACTACTGTAAGGGACGCTTAGGAATTGGATGTCAGTGAGGACGTTGGAATCTCGACAGTGGCCGTGACCAGTCCATCAGTGGTACGGATATCCAAGGTTTCGTTGCCGTATGACTCGGTCAGATCAGTCCGGAGATTATCTGGATCAGCTGCATCGGCGGTTGAATACAACTCACACCGAGTCAGAGTTGTTGTCTCAGCACCGATATCGTAGCCGGTGCCGGCACCGACCTGCTGTCCGGACGGTGATGTCTCAGTTGAGTTGTTGGCCTCCGTATCCGAGGAGTCCTCAAGGAGCACCTGAAGTTGTGAACGATCACGGTCACCAAGGGCAGTTGCTAAACGCTCAAGACGCGTTGCTGCCTCAATAAGTCGTGGGCCCTCATCATCGCGGGCATCGAGCATCGCCTCAAGTGTCGATGGGTTGGTGCCCTGTGTGATGGCCAGTTGATCCTCAGTAATGCCGGCTTCAACTTGTTCCGCGGACAAACGCTGATACTGTCGATAGTCATCCTGTTCAGTAACCTCCGCGGAAAGTTGTGATCGAAGCTCGGTGGAAACGTCCTCCGCAGTAAATGACCCTTCGACGGCCGTATACTGTGGCGCTAAGGGGCTAAAGCTTGGACGAATCGTCAAATAAAGGTCAATATCAGCAGGTGCAACCCCAAGAAACGGCTGTGAGGGGGCAATCTCCGTGTCCTCAAGATCCGCAATCGCCGAGAGGTGCTGGGCATCGACGGAGAGTTGCTGGAGTTCGGTATCCGGAAGCCAGCGTGTATAGTCAGGGGCCTGAGGGCCCGGGTCCGGACCAAGTGGAGAGTTTGTACAGCCGGCAAGGCCGACGGCACCGGCAACTGATGTTGCACTAACAAGAAACGATCGACGTGAGACCATATGAAAAAACAGTTTCTCACGTCATGAAAGCAGTTGGGATTACTCGATACCTAGGATCAAACGATCGTCAGTCGCGCGGGTGGAACCGTTTCACAGCCTTTTCAACGGCCTTTTTCTCGCCAATAAACGTGATGCTATCGCCCTGTTTGAGCTGATAATCAGCGTTTGGGGTATGTGTGCTCCCATCGGCTTCATGAATGAGGCCGACAATCGTCCCACGCGGAATCGCCTCGTTGACATCCTCGATCGTGTGATTAACAAGGTCACTCGCGGTGACCTCGATTTCACGGACATCACCGGTGCGACCAAGTTCGTTCATCCAAGATGACAGGGATGGCCGTTCAAGCACGTTCTCAATCGAATATGCGGTCGCAAGGGCCGAATCAATCGCTCGGATGCCGACATCTTGGAAAGAGTCGACATTATCAGGCTCATTGACACGAGCCGCTACGGTTGGAACATCGTATTTGGTCCGGGCCTGCTGACCGACAAGCAGATTGACATCATCGTCGCCGGTAGCCGCAATCACGGACTCAGCACTTTTGATTCCGGCTTCCCGAAGCGTGTCGTCATCTGTACCGTCACCGCGGACAACACGAAAGCCAGCTTCTCGGGCGCGTTGTACCGCTTTTTCATCTGGATCAACAAGTACGACATTTTCACCGTCCTGTTCAAGTCGTTTCGCGAGGGCTTGGCCCGTTCGGCCAGCCCCAACAATGATTGTACGCATGGGTATGACGTTAAGATATTCCGCGATCTGTCGGGCAAGTCCGCCCTGGAAAACCACGGTTGCAAAGATTACTAGAAAGACGGTACCAGCAAGGATCTGTGAGGCAACCTCCGGGGGCGCCGCAATTGATAATTCACCGCCATGTTGCAACTCAAGGGCAAATAGTGTTGCCACACTGGCTGGAATGATCCCCCGGGGGGCGACCAGGCTCATAAAAGCCTTCTCGTTGAAGGTAAAGCGTTCATGCCAGATTGAGACAAACACCAACAGCGGCCGAACCAGCAATGTCACCGCAGCCACAACTAGGAATCCAGCCGCCCCAAGAGCAAGAATATCATCAAAACTGATCAACGCAGCCAGCGCAACAAACACAAACGAAAGCACAATCGTCGTCAGATCCTCGGCAAAGTGCTCAATTTCCTCCTCATAGGGAATCTCAACGTTCCCCAAGGCAATACCCATCGCCGCAGCAGCCGCAATGCCGGCCTCACCAAGAATGCTATTGGCGATTCCAAACGCGAAGACGATAAACGCCAATGTGATCAGGCGGGCATGAAGCGGTCCATGCTCCGGCGAGAGGTTTGCCCGCGTCAACAGCAGCCAGACGGCACCGGCAGCCAGCAGTCCGACAACGGTCCCCGTTCCAACACGGAGGATAAAATCAAGAACAGCAGCTCCCGGGCCACCGCCATGGAGGATTAACACCTCAAAGATCACAACGGCGAGGATAGCGGCGGACACATCATTGATAACACCCTCGCTTTCAAGCGTTGAGGCAACATGATCACGGACGGTCACAACGTTCAAAAGCGGTGTGATCACCGTTGGGCCAGTGGCAATCAATAATGCCCCGACCAGCAGCCCAAGGACCCAGCCGGCTTCGGGAATGAAAAACTGGACTGTTGTTGCCGTCCCAAGCCACATCAACACAGCACCGACGGTTACTAAGCGGGCGATATCCTTCGGCGCTTCACGAAGTCGATCACGGTGGAGTTGAAAAGCTCCCTCGAACAGAATGATCGACACCGCAACGCCAACCATCGTTGTCAATCCTGCACCAACGGACTCATCGGTAACACCAAAGTGTTCGGGAAGAACGATCCCCAGCCCCTCCGGGCCAATGATCACACCGGCAATAATCAGGAAGAGGACGCTTGGAATCTGCAACCGGTCAGCCAGAACGCGGGATGCAATTCCCAGCGCCAGAATGACGCCCACGGCTGCAAGCAATTCGACCTCAAGTCCCGGTAATAGTTGCCGGAGTAAGCCACCAGAGGTAGCTAGGACGCTCACATCGACACCACTTGATACCATCGTTGTAGTGCCTTTTTGCGAGAGTTCTTTAGGCTATCGATATTCAAAATATACGATGAGTTACACGCATACGTAAGACGAGTTAGCCGTTAACGTTCGAAACAGACTGTATGTGTCCGATATAATTTAGGAGGTTAGTCACATATTCTTGATATGATTTTATAAACCCAGAATGAAAGAAACAATTTGCGTTGACGCTACTGATTTATCGAACATTCATGCATATTATGTTCCAAAAGCAAAGTACGTGTGATCTTGGGGCCAGCACACGTCAACTATCCCACCCTACTTCGCTCACTGCGTTGCTCTTTGAGGGAGGGGACTTCGCCTCGACAGAAGTTGAAGCGGCGATTTTTTACAGTCGCCTCCCGCTACTGCGGGTATGGACAAGCGAACATACGTAGCCGATGTTGCCCCGGATGATACGGCGACCGTTGCCGGTTGGGTTCACGAGGTACGTGACCTGGGTGGTATTGCATTTTTGATTCTTCGAGACAAAACAGGCCGTCTCCAGATCAAATTCGAGAAGGATAGCTTGCCGGATGACATCGTCGAGACAGGGACAACGGTGACTCGGGAAAGCGTTGTACAAGCCACCGGCCAGATTGAACGCGAGGAGCGAGCTCCAACGGGTGTTGAGTTGGTTCCAGAGGAGTTTACAGTCGTTGCCGAGGCCGATCCGGAGTTACCACTTGATCCAACCGAGAAGGTTGATGCGGAACTATCAACACGACTTGACAACCGAACCCTTGATACCCGCAAGCCAGCGGTCAAGGGTATCTTTGAGATCCGGTCAACAGTCCTTGGAGCTGTCCGTGAACAGTTCCGCACCCTCCAGTGTACGGAGATAACGACACCGAAAATCGTCGCAACCGGAACCGAAGGGGGCACCGAGTTGTTCCCAATCACATATTTCGGGCAGGAGGCGTTTATGAACCAGAGCCCGCAGTTGTTCAAGCAACTGTGTGCCGGCGGCGGATTCGAACGGGTCTTTGAGATTGGCCCCATCTTCCGGGCTGAGGAACACAACACGCCGCGTCATCTCAACGAAGCAACCTCGATTGACTTTGAGGGTGCCTTCCATGGCGCCGAGGAGGCAATGGATGTCGCCGAGTCAATTGTCATTGCCGCATACGAAGCAGTCGCTGAACAGCGTGCAGACGCACTGGAGGATATTGGACTTGCTGATGAGTTTACCGTGCCTGAGCCAGGGTTCCCACGGTTGAGCTATGAGGAGGCGATCGAACGAGTCAACGCCACCGGCGAACTCGATGAGCAACTTGTCTGGGGAGATGACCTATCAACGGAAGCCGAGCGTGCACTTGGGGCCGATGTCGGAGAACATTATTTCATCACCGACTGGCCAAGTGAGATCAAGCCATTCTATATCAAAGACCGAGACGATGATCCCCAGCTCTCGACTGGCTTTGACCTCATGCATCCGACAATGGAGCTGGTCTCCGGTGGGCAGCGTGAACACCGCTATGAGCAGTTAATTGAGGGCTTCAAACAGCAGGGACTCGATCCGGCGGAGTTTGAGTATTACACTGAGATGTTCCGGTATGGGATGCCCCCACATGCTGGCTTTGGGATGGGAGCCGAACGACTGCTGATGACGATGTTGGATCTCGATAACATCCGTGAGGCAGTGTTGTTCCCGCGGGATCGACAGCGACTATCGCCATAGATCGACGCCGCACAGTGCTACAACGGCAGGGGCCATTGATGACGGCCTGCACAGCTGTCGCGTAATGGACAGAATCGAGCGAGAATATCATGACCCAAGTACTCACCGACACGGCTTGCGCGCTTGTACCCGGACATGTAACCGGTTGTTTTGGCGTCTGTCGGGCTGACGATCCGGTCGCTACCGGGTCGATTGGCGCAGGCGTGGCAATCGGTGATCCAATTGAGGTGACGGTCCGGCCGCCAACGACACCCGACGGCGGGATACAGGCAGACAAAAGAAGGGAACATCCCTATGGTCAAACACAGTTCAATGGCGAGCATCTCACGATCGCGCCTGTCGACCGTCTTCGTCGGATACTTGGGGTAAGCATGGATATTGAGGTCACCAGCCCGTTTCCACTTGGAGCGGGATTTGGCGTATCCGGGGCGGTGACACTCGGAACAGCACTGGCGACAACAGTTGTGACCGATCGGACAGCAACACAAGCGGAGATAACAAAACAGGCACATATCGCGGAAGTTGAGGCAGCAACCGGTCTAGGTGATGTAGTCGCCCAATCGACCGGGGGCATGGTCCTGCGTCTTGAACCAGGAGCAGACGGCACAATCGATACAATCCCAGCACAAGGACGAGTTGAATATCTCGTGTTAGGCGATCTGTCGACACCGGCAGTGCTACATGATGATACCGAGGCGTTAACCGCCGCAGGACAACAGGCTCTTGAGCGGATCACCACAACGCCAACACCGGAGACATTCGTCCAGGCAGCGAATGCCTTTGCCGAGGATGCAGGACTATATACTGATGCTGTTGTGGAGGTTATCGATGCAGTAGAAGCAGCTGGCGGCCAAGCAATCATGTCGATGCTTGGAGAGACGGTTGTCGCCTTTGGGACGGGGCTGTCCGATGCCGGATACGAGCCGGCAATGACAACGATTGATCACGCCGGAGCACGGCTTGGATCGGACTGCTTTTAAATTACTGCCAGCAGCATCGATACAATGACTGACGATTCCGTTTCCGAGTCATCCGGGACAGCAGACGGGACAGCACCGCCGGGTGTCGAGGACGAATCGGAAATCCCGCGTGACCACCCACGATATCAGGATCTAATAACCCGCCACCGTATTGAAGCAGGCATCGACGCCGGACTTACACATATCCAGGGGATGCACGCCGAGGGACGTGGCAGTGCTTTTGATTACCTGCTTGGTGAGGAGACAATCCCCTCGGCTGATCAGGCCGCCAAGACAGCCGCTGCCGCATTGCTCTGTGCGGAGCATCCGGTGTTATCGGTAAATGGAAACGTCGCCGCGTTAGTGCCAGCGGAGATTGCCACACTGGCTGAGGTCGTTGACGCCGACATTGAGGTGAATCTCTTCCATCGGGATGAAACACGGCTGCAAACCATTGCCGAGCATCTACAGGAACATGGAGCCGACGAGGTCAAAGGACTTGCCGGAGACGCGGAGATTCCCGGACTCGACCATGGCCGAGGGATCGTAGACGCCGATGGAATTCATGCAGCTGATGTCGTCGTGGTACCGCTTGAGGATGGTGATCGTGCCGCGGCACTTGATGCAATGGGAAAAACAGAGATTGTGATTGACCTGAACCCACTATCACGCTCGCCACAGGCGGCGGATATCCCAATTGTCGATAACGTCATTCGGGCGATTCCAAATATCACCGCCCATGCCCGGGAGTTCATTGCTGCTGAGACGGAGACACGGACACTTGAACAGCACATTGAGACGTTTGATGCGCAGGAGCATCTTACAGCGGCCGAGCGGCAGATCCGGACAGGGCTTGGTGACTGACTAGCCCGGGTGGTATACGATATCGCAACGGCACCAATGACCCGTAGTGACAACGATCGGACTGTAACGAGTACTAATGTCTGCTGAAAGACGGTCTACCGGCGGAGCAGGCCGAGTGCCTCGGGGCTTGACCCCGAGGCGGTTCACAGACTGCCAGGAGACACAAAAGAATGCCTGTGTCCGCCGGAAGACCTATTGATTACCGACTAATACCACCGTGTGCTATGTCGGAGTTTAATCAGTTCGCGACCGTCAACGAAGCGGAGGTAACCCGTGCGATTGGACAGGAGTGGAGCGAGGAGTTTCTTGACTTTTCGGAGACGGAAGTCATCATTGTCGGTGGCGGGCCCTCTGGGCTGATAGCTGCTAAGGAGTTGGCCGACCGGGGGGTCGAGACGATGATTGTCGAGAAGAACAACTACCTTGGTGGTGGGTTCTGGCTTGGCGGCTTTTTGATGAACAAGGTCACTGTCCGTGACCCTGCCCAGGAAATGCTTGATGAACTTGGGGTTGATTATACACCGGCAGCGGACACGGATGGCCTGTATGTCGCCTCCGGGCCGCATGCATGTTCGGCAGCGATTAAAGCGGCCTGTGATGCCGGGGCAAAAGTGCAGAATATGACCGAGTTTACCGATATTGTCATTCGTGACGATCACCGTGTCTCCGGGATCGTGATGAACTGGACCCCGGTCCACTCACTGCCCCGAGAGTTGACCTGTGTCGATCCCATCGCGGTGGAAGCTGATCTGGTGATCGATGCGACCGGCCACGACGCAATGGTTGTCTCGAAACTGCAGGAACGGGGCGTGATTGACGCGCCTGGACTTGGACAGGCTGCGACAGCCGCCACCGGGATGGATGATACCGATGAGGGACAGTACGGCGCACCGGGACATGACTCGCCGGGGCATGATTCGATGTGGGTAGCCGAGTCGGAAGATGCCGTTGTTGAGCATACTGGCATGGTGCATGATGGGGTACTTGCCACCGGGATGGCCGCCGCAAGTACCCATGGTCTCCCGCGAATGGGGCCGACCTTCGGTGCAATGCTAGTGTCGGGCAAACAGGCAGCACAAACCGCGCTCACTGAACTTGAGATCGATGCCGAACCGGTTGGCATGATCCAAGGCCCGGCGGTTGCTGACGACTGACATACCGAAACCGGCAACGGAAAGACCCGGGGGGGCAAAGAACACAGCGATGACGGACCAGGGACCAGTCGGGAGTCCGCTGATCGGAGAGACGATCACAGTCGTCGGTGCCGGATTTGGGGGGCTATCTGCGGCCTGTTATCTCGCTGATGCTGGCGCCGACGTGACCATCCTTGAACGGAACACAGACCCCGGTGGATATGCCGGACGGATTGAGCGCGATGGGTTCCGGATTGACACTGGACCGTCCTGGTATCTCATGCCGGAGGTCTTTGAACGCTTTTTCGAGCATTTCGGGCACCAGCCCGAGGAGTTCTATGAGTTGACAGAGTTGGATCCGGCATACCAAGTCAACTGGAAAGACGGCGATGAACAGGTCATGCCGACGGACCGCCCCGGGCAAAAACAGCTATTTGAACAGTATGAGGAGGGGGCTGGAGAACAGTTGGATGCGTATCTGGCTGATTCCGCGGAAGCCTACCAGTTGGGGATGGACCGGTTTGTCTACCCAAGTCGGTCGCGGCTTCGGGATATGATCGATCTTGATCTCATTCGGTCGGCCCGTGCGTTACCGAAATTACGCACAATGGACGATTATGTCCAGTCATATTTCGACCATCCAAAACTTCGGCAGTTAACCGAATACAAGCTTGTGTTCCTTGGCGGGTCACCGTACAATACCCCGGGCATCTACACGCTGATGAGTCATGTCGATATGAACCTGGGGGTGTACCACCCGACCGGGGGCATTGCAAGTGTGATCGATGGCCTCGCTACGTTAGCAACGGATCTTGGGGTGACGATCACCACGAATACTGAGGTCACCGGTATTGAACCGACGGCGACGGAGACAACCGGACAGTCACGATTTACCGTCCATACCAAAGACACAACCTTGCAGGCCGACCGTGTGGTGTCCAATGCAGCGCCCCCACATGTTGAGCGGGAGTTGCTTCCGGACGCGTACAATCAACGGGAGGACTACTGGGATAGTCGTACATACGCGCCATCGGCATTTCTCATGTACTTTGGAATTGAGGGGAGCATTGAGGAGTTAGAGCATCACACCCTTGTGCTGCCGACTGACTGGAAGCCACACTTTGATGCGATTTTTGAGAACCCAGCCTGGCCGGATGACCCGGCGTATTACGTTCATGTCCCCTCACAGACTGACCCGACAATTGCCCCAGACGGTCATGAAGTCGTATTTATTCTGGTGCCACTTGCGGCTGGCCTTGATGATAACCCGGAAAAACGGGACCAGTACCAGAAACGTGTGCTCGATGATCTGGCTGAACATACCGGCGTCGACTTTCGAGATCAGATCGTGCTACAAGAGCGTGCGTGTGTCTCCGAGTTTGCAGAGCGGTTTAATGCACCTCGGGGAACAGCCCTAGCATTGGCCCATACACTCGATCAGACCGGGCCACTGCGTCCCGCACACCGTGCTCCTGGCGTTGATGGGCTGTATTATGTTGGGGCCTACACCAATCCGGGAATTGGCATGCCGATGTGTATTCTCAGTGGTGAGCATACCGCCAATGCCGTTGTCGATGATGCAACCGGATCAAGCATGGTGCCATCGGTCGTGCCAACCTCAACGTGGCGAGGGCAATTGTTCTAGGTGAACTGCTCCGGGGTCAAGCCCCGGAGCTTCTTCCCGTGGATTGGTCGGACACGCCTCGGATACCATCGGGATG
>JBEQBL010000057.1:0-9712 GCA_041639835.1 Salinarchaeum sp. | reverse complement strand
TCGCGAGCGCTTCAAGATAGGTGGCATCGTAGGCATGAGGGGCGAACTGTGTTATCTGTTCATCACCGCCCATGTTCTCCTGGAAGGTCTCGTTGTTGGCTGTCTGCGGGGAGGTGATGTACATTCCCTCAACGATGTCGGCGATGCTTGAGAGTAACTCTGGGGCTAGAATTGCTTCCGCAGCAACCCACTGCCCGCCGTATCCGCCATCGTCCCACTGGGTAAGGATGGTTTCGCCGTTGCCCGGATACATAACCGCCCCGACGACATCGGGGTCATCCTCGAAGACCTGATCTAGCGTCGAAGTGTAGTTGGTGGTCTGCTTCGAGTAGGCAACCGTGTTGAGCGCCTCGCCATCGAAGTTCTCGCGGGCGACCTCCGCCAGCCCAGCACCGTAGGGATTGTCGATGTGGAGGAACGATGCGGTCTCGGCCTCAAGGGTCTGGTTCATGATCCGCGCCATCACCAGCCCCTGTTGCTGGTCATTCGGCGCCGTCCGGCCGTAGTACTTGTTGCCGTCGTCCTGGTTGATGCCGGCCTCAGCGAGCGCAGGGGAAGTGTTGCCGTTACTGATCTCCATCACGCGGTTGTCTCGGGCGATCGGCGCGAGGGTCGTCCCGATCCCACTAGAGTACGGGCCAATTAGTCCGACGATCCCCTGCTCGTTGATCATCGTCCGGAACTTCTGGGCCGCCCGCGAGGGGGCGCCCTCGGTGTCACGGTTCGTGACGTTGATCTGTCGCCCCAGCGGCCCACCGACGTTGTTGATCTCCTCGATGGCGAGGTTCGCCGCCTGTTGATGCCCCCCACCATAGGCACTGTTTGTCCCCGTGATGGGAAAGAGCGTCCCGAGTTGAATGGGTTCGCCGCTCCCATCCCCGCCCTCGTCGTCCGATTCAGAATCAGACTGCTGTGCACACCCAGCAAGGCCGACTGTACTGAGTGCGGCAGCTGCGCCAAGCTTTTTGACAGTTTCGCGTCTAGTTGAGGCTGACATACGATACCGATGTCCATATCATGATTAATAAACGTAACCTCCATGCCAAATTTAGCGATTATACCTTAGATAGTGACAGATAGCTTTGTGGGGAGCTGCTAAATTGAAGTTGAATTAAGAGAAGTTCTCCGGAGGGAGTGGGCACTGTTTGAGGACGTGACCTGATGACCCCGGGATCTGCAGATTGAGAGGTATTGGAGACAGTCGTCGTTGGACCATTGGACCAGATGATGTGTCTTTCTCAAATGGATGCTGAGGTGATTAATCAGCAGGCGTTCATCTGTGTGACGAGACCGGGTTACCGGCTGGATGACCGGGCACGGGACAGTCAAATAGCCATGAATTGACGGCGAGACCGTGTGTTAGGAAATAATCCATGGTGGCGGTACTGAGGGCGTTGGACTCAGATTATCCATGTGCATTTAATCATCTGTCATTCTCCTGGTTCCAATACATTTGGCCAGAGCGGTAAATCTGCAATAGTTAGCATGGAATCCCGAAGTGATGCCGTAGCCATGTACCTGTTACAGACCGACACATCCGCGACTGGAAGTATTGTGACAGTTCAAAATCGGATCACCGGTAGATCGCGCTGTGGGTACGTTGACAAGAGTGGAATCATAAAGGCGGAAGGATCCGGCCGCAGTTTCACGAGTTTTCTGTGGAGAATCCAGGGTTAACAAGAACTCTGTTTTCGTCCGCAGGTGCAAGATACAGGAAGTCTAAGTATACTGTGCTAAGGTGTCCGACCGCTGATTGAGCCCTACGTCTTTGCGCCGAATGATCACACGCACAATGCACGGGGCGATAAGGGACTCTATAGCCAGCGATCGGTGTGTGAGGTGTTGAACGCAGTGATCAAATAGTCGTACGGCGGAGTTGTACGAGCGCAAGCATGGTACTATTAGTGTCGTGAGATTACACTCGTCGCCGCCGTCTACGGATGGAATAGGTAGTTAAACAATGAATCTTGTCGCCCTCTGCGGGTTCAGTAGAGCCGTTCAAAATGGAAAACACATTGTGGGGGCGTGAATACGCCTGTTCAATCTGCGGCCCCGAGGCAGACGGGGATGCAAACTGGTGTGAAGTACCGCGGGGACAAGCCCCGCGGCTTCGCCGTTTTGACCGCACGTCCCAAAACGGGGCGTGCTGTCGCAGGCGAATTTAATTCCCCTCGACCTTCCCGAGATGGGTCGGCTGGAATTTACACCCGAACGCTCGGTGCGTCCGTGAGGGTCGGCGGCTCCACCCCGCCCGACAACACCCGTCGCACCACGTCAAAGGCGCGGATTTTGAGAGGTGTCGCATTTCCTCGCAACTGCGCGCAGTTGCTTCGGGTTAAGGTCTTTAACCCACGTCGCAACCGTATGCGTACTTCGGCGGATAGACGCAAGAGGCTTACGGCCTTCACCCTCGGGGTCAAGCCCCGAGGCACTCGGCCTGCTCCGCCTGTAGAAGTAGGAAGCTGCTGCCGTAAGGAACCGCTGAAACCGTCGAGCAGGCAGAGGATGTTCGCCGAGAATGGTGTGAGGTCAGGTCGGTTTTGGAATCAGTCGTCACCGGTCACAACCCGATCTTGATCAAGTTCGGTGTCAGCCCCTGGGATCGACTCCTCCTCCTGCAGAAACACCGGTCGGTCACGGCCGAACATGACTGCGGTCGATATAATCGCAATGACAAGAATGAGTCCAAAAGGTCCACCGGTGATGATGGAGGCGGCCTGCAATGCATCCACGCCTCCAACGACCATCAGGACCGATGCCAGAAGACCCATGATAACCCCCCAGACCACGCGGTTAATGGTCGACGGGTCTGCACTCCCACCGCTTGTCAACATGCCGAGAGCGAGCGTAGATGAGTCCGCTGAGGTGACAAAAAATGTCGTAATAAGGATCAAAAAGAGCAGGATGAATACCATTCCAAGCGGTAAGGCCTCAAACATCGGATAGCCGGCGACCGCTTCGCTACCGCCGAAATTACCGATCACACTAAGGATATCAGCAGTGCCAGAGCTTTGCATGAATATTGAGGTGCCACCCATCGTCGCGAACCATGGAATCGTCGCTCCCGTCGACGCAAAGACACCGGTAAAGGCGACTTGTCGGACGGTTCGCCCCCGTGAAATCCGGGCGATGAACAGACCAACAAAAGGAGCCCACGAGAACCACCATGCCCAGTAAAAGACCGTCCAGTTACCGACCCAACTACCGACCAGTCCCTGGCTATTGGTGGCGTTCGTGTAGAAGCTCATCGTGATAAACTCGTTAATGTAGTTCCCGAGTGCTTGGGTCCCCGCCGTCATGATGTACGCCGTGGGGCCCAGCAGAAAGACCCCAATCAAGAGTATCGTAAAAAGGGCGACATTGAAATACGAAACCCGTCGAATCCCCCGCTTGATTCCAGCAGCGACCGAGAGCGTAAAGGCTACCGTCAGGCCGGTTACAGCGAGGATAATTCCGATGTCACCGAGTTCGATGCCCATTGTATACTCAAGACCGACAAGAAATTGTGAGCTGACAAGTCCAAGCGTCGTTGCGACACCACCAATCGTGGCAAATACCGAGACGATGTCAATGACCTTTGCCCAAAAGCCGTCGAGATTGTCAATACCGACCCAAGGAGCGATGACGGTCGAAATGCGCATCGGAGCGTCGTGCCGGTATGCGAGGAAGGCAATCGGAATGGCCATGACCACGTACGCAGACCAAGCGGAGATGCCCCAGTGAAAGAACGTATACTGGAGTGCCCCGACGGCTGCCTCCCCGGTCTGTGATGAAGCTCCAATGTACGAGGGGACGGTATCGTAATGGAAGATCGCCTCTGCGGGTCCCCAGAAGACGATTCCCGCAGCAATCGCCGCGGAGAAAAGCATTGAGAAGTAAGCGGCAAACGAGAATTCTGGGCTCTCGTCCTCCTTCCCGAGTTTTACCTTGCCCCATGGGCCAAAAACAAGAAAAAAGACGAACACAACCAGCGCGAACATGATACCAAGGTAGATCCACCCTAGCTCTGTCCAGAGGAAGGAATTGATGTCCCACATTAGTCCCGAGGCCGTTCCACGCTGGAGCAGAAATCCGAGAACAGCTATTACGGCGACAAGTATGCCAACGCCAAATACGATGTTGTCAACCTCGTTGAAAAAGCGTCTAATCAGGCTCGTGTCGTTGGTACTCATGGTCGTAATCAGGATTCTGGATACTCGGTTAGGATTGACTTCACACCAGTCATGCACAAGGATACACGGGTCCTTTTCGTCTTCTCAGGGAGCCCACTGAACGCGGTGAGCGGGCAGCCGCTAGTGGAAAGTGCTGCACGGTTGTTTTCCTTTCACATAGACCCAACATTGTCAAGGACCGCCACGGCTGCCCATTCCAGGACTTTTTGCTGTTACATCGGTTCGGTACATTTGGTGTGACTGTATTCACGTCACATGCTGTTATGTCACACATACACGAGCATACTGTTCATCACCACATAAAAAAGTTGGGTATACGACCTTTTTGAGTTCAAAGGACTTGCGCAGTCCCGCTGCAGAGCAGTGTGAGAGATGCTCCACCACAATCATGAGAGCACTTTAATGCTAGAGCATATCGTTCAGTTCTGGGACGACCTCATGGAGATCGCCAACAACCGCGTAGTCGGCCTTTTGCATGATCGCCGCCTCCGGGTCGGTGTTAATCGCGAGGACATTGTCTGATCCCTTGCATCCGACCCAGTGCTGGACGGCGCCGCTGATTCCACATGCGATATACAACTTTGGATTGATTTTCGTACCGGTCTGTCCGATCTGGTCATCGTGCGGACGCCAGCCTTCGTTCACGGCTGCACGGGAGGCTCCGACAGTTCCGTCCAGTTTGGCCGCCAGTTCTTCCAATTTCTCGTAACCCTCGGGACCACCGACGCCACGGCCCCCGCCGACGACCACGCGCGCTTCACCTAGAGACACGCCGGCGTCATCATGTTCTTCGACACGGTCAACCTGAACCCGAAAGTCGGACTGTTTCAGTGAAGGCGCGAAAGGTTCGACACCGGGTGTCGTCTCGGTCTCAGCCATCTCGATCCCAACTTCGTGCGGGGCTGCGGTCAGGAGTTTGGTATCTGACTCTAACTGAGCATATTCAATCAGACTACCACCCCAACGCTGTCGTTCAAGCTGGTACCCGTTATCTGTGGCTTCGACGTTCATACAGTTGGCTGCCATCGGAAGATCTAGTTTGGCGCCCACGTGTGCGAGTACCTCGTGTCCTCGGTCCGTTCCAGGAGCGACAACAGCGTCCGGGTCGTGCTGAGCGATTACCTGGCTTAGACTCTCTGCCCATGCCTCGGGAGCATAGGTGTCGAAGCGGTCGTGATCAATGTGAATGACCTCGTCAACCCCGTGTTGACCAAGGTGTTCGGCTACGTCGCTCCCGTGGGGGCCGATACTCACCGCACACAGCGATGCCTCCCCGATGTCTTCGGCCAGTCGTCTGGCAACCGTGGTTGCCTCCAAAGATGGGGCCTCAGGAATGCCGAGGGAATGTTCAACAAAAACGAGGATCATGACTAGACCACCTCTACCTCGTCCTCAAGCACTTCCATCACGGAGGGAACCGCAGCTCGCCCTTCACCCAGGATCCGCGCAGCGGTCTCGTCTGTCTCGGGAGCCTCCAGTCTGATCTTTGTGATCTGGCCGTGGTTCTCGGATTTCGCTGGTTCGTCGGTGGAAACCTCCTGGTTGCGTGCGCGCATGCGGTCGCGCATCGACGGATATCGAGGTTCGTTAATCGCTTCTCGAACGCTTATGGCCGCCGGCAGGTTGAGTTCATACAACTCCTCCCCGGTAGTTACCTCGCGTCTGACAATCACTGCGTCTTCATCAACCTCAAGCGAGGTCGCTCCGGCGACGAAAGGAATATCCAGCTGCTCGGCGACACGCACTCCCACCTGATAGCTTCCGAGGTCCGCCGACTCGTTTCCGAAAAGCAACAGGTCATGCTCGGGCGTACCGCTGTCGTCGCTCGCCATCTCTGCGATTGCGTGTGCAGTATCGCGAGACCGCCACTCTCCTTCAGCAGAGAGGAGTTGAGCCCGGTCAGCATTCATTGCCAACCCGGTACGGAGTTGTTCGACAGCGTCTTCGGAGCCCAGCGAGACTACGGTCGCGGTTCCATCGTGGTCTTCGGCTAACCTTACAGCTTCCTCAATCGCCGACTCCTCGTGTGGCGCAATCCGGAAGCCGAGGTTACTCGTGTCGATGCTCTGTTGATCATCAGTTAGCGTGATACTCGCCCCCGTGTCGGGAACGCGCTTGATACAGGCTAAGGTTTTCATGAGTGCTGTTGTGGTGTGCGGTTATCCATGAATACGTTCGTTTTCGGGGTCAAAAACGGGACGGCTCCCGGCTACCTCCACACGGACGGGATAATGCTGTCCCATGTACTCAACGTACAATGATTCACCCTCCCGTGCGTACTCGTCGGGCAGGTAAGCCATGAGCAGATGCTTGCCGACACTCGGTCCGGTACCAGCACTGGTTACGTATGAGCGCCGCCCCTCGTCGTCAACCAGTACCTCACCCGTTTCGTCGACAATCGGCTCATTCCCGAGCATGAACCGACGCTGTCCGCCGTTCGGCGCGTGGTCTGTTACCGACAGCGTACAGAGCGTGGCCGCGGTGTCCGATTCGAGCGACTCAATGTAAGCCTCCTTACCGATAAAATCAGCTTCTTTGACGTCACCGCGGGCCAACCCGGCCTCGGCTGGCGTATACTCGGAGTCAAGTTCGTGCCCGTACAGCCGGTAGCTCTTCTCCATCCGGCCGGTCGTCCCATAGACACCCATTCCCACAGGACGGATATCATACTTCTCTCCGGCGTCCTCAACTGCTCGCCATAGCCGTCGGCCGGTCGCCATCGGGGCGTGTAACTCCCATCCGAGTTCGCCGACGTACGAGACGCGCACCGCTAAGGCACTCACACCGTCAACAGTAATCTCCTGTGCGGTATAGGGGGGGAACGCCTCGTGTGACAGATCCTCTTCGGTGACCGACTGCAGCGTCTTCCGGGCGTCCGGACCCCAAACACCGAGTGTGCAAAGTGTGTCGGACCGGTCAATCATTGTCACGGCGGCATCTTCAGGGAGGTGATCGTTGAACCAAGCGCGATCTGAGCCACCGACTGAACCACCGGTAATGACCCGATAGTGGTCCGTTCCCAGCCGGACGATTGTCAGGTCCGATACAAAGCCACCGTTCTCGGCGAGCAACGGCGTATAAACCGAGCGACCGACCTCAACATCGACATCCTGGACAGCCATTCGCTGGAGGAAATTACTGGCATCGGCTCCCCGGAAGTCGAAGATGCTAAAGCCCATATCCCCTATCATCGCGACGTTATCGCGCATGTGGAGGTGCTCGGCAAGAATAATCGGCGACCAGTGACGGGCATCCCACTCATTGGGACGCCGGAGATCCTCAAGATCCTCTTCATATCGGTCAAGTAGGTCGCGGTTTGACTCGTACCACTGCGGCCGTTCCCAGCCACCGGCCGATCGAAACTCGGCGTCGAGATCCTGCTGGATCTTGTAAAAGGCACTTGTTCGGAGCGGCCGACTGGAATCCCATGGTTCGGCGGGATGGTTGATATCGTAGATGTTCTCAAACGCCTCCTTCGCTCGCTCCTTTACGAAGGACCGACCGGTGCCGTACTCATAGAACCGATTAACATCCGATTCGTGGATATCGATGTCACTCCAACCGCGGGTCATGAGTTGGGCGAGCGCCTCACCGTAGGCCGGCGCTTCCTTGATCCAGATTGCAGCACAGGACCACAGTCCATCGACATCCTGAAGAGACCCGACGAGCGGTGCCCCATCGGGAGTCTGCGAGAGCAACCCATCAATCTCATGTTGAATACCCGTGTCGGTGTCATCAAGCAGTTCGGGGACGAACTCAAGCGCGTCCCGCATGGACTTATCGAACGCGTCCTGTGTTAACGACGGCTGTGTCGGCGAAAGGGGAGCCTCGTCGATGGATGGGATATCCTCAACATCCCACAGAATGGGCCGGTGCTGGTACGATCCAACATCAAGGCTGTTCCCGTGCTGACGCTCATACATCTCGGTATCCATATCCCGTACGACTGGGAACGAAATCTCTCCTTCGTAGTCCTCGAAAAATTCGATCGGTCCGACATTTATCATCTGATGTACCGCAGGCGTCAGCGGAATATCGGTGTCAGCCATCTCGGCGATGTGTGGGCTCCACAGTCCGGCGGCAATGATCACATCGTCCGCGGCTACCGTGCCGCGGTCTGTCTCAACAGCCTGAATCTCACCACTGTCGATTTTGAGATCCGTGACCTCCGTATTCGGTGAGACATGGAGTCCGTCACCGATTCGCTCCTCGGTTCGATCACGCATCAGTGCTCCCGTCTTGAGCGGGTCGCACGTCCCTGCACCGGGAGTATAAAATCCGCCCTTGATGATGTCTGTGTTCACGTATGGAACCAGATCAGTGACTTCCTCTGCCGATAGAAGTTCACACTCCTCGCCATATGACTTCGCCGACTGGACACGGCGGCGGAGTTCCTCCATGCGTTCGTCTGTCCGGGCAACCTCAATTCCACCGGACTCGGTGAACGTTCCGAAGTCTTTGTACTGTTCGATGCTACGCTGAGTGAGGTGGGTCATCTCGCGGGAGTGTTCAACCGGCATCAGAAAACTGGACGCGTGACCGGTTGACCCACCCGGATCCGGTAGCGGACCCTTGTCGATGAGGACGATATCATCTCGTCCCATTCGACTCAGGTGGTACGCTAAGCTGTTACCTACGATACCGGCGCCGATAATAACAGTCTCTGCACTGGACGGAAGGTCGGAATTAGTGCTCATGAATGGAGTTTACTGGAGATTGATCGGAGGCTATACGTCCGACTGACGGGAATACCCGGGGCTTGCATACGACACACACTGACACCCAATGTGGTTGTTAATAAGAAAGTTCCGGTACCCGTAACCAAGTCACATAGCCACAGGCTCAGAAACCTACGCATTTTCACCGCTAACCGGCAGCCTTATTCATTTTATCTAAAATGCGTGCGTATGTCGTTAGTCTGCCTGACTACTCGGTATCAACAGGCGCTTGCGCAGACCGAAGTAACGCGTGAAACTTACCTTGGGATCAGTTCGGCTGGTAAGATACTGTTCTATCTGCTTTCCACAGCAGCCATCGCGATCTTCCTCTATGGAGTTTACCAGCGTACCGCCCGATACCGACAGGGTGGGGCAGACCCGTTCAATCGCTTCGACCGGTTCAGGAAACGCATTCGAACGGCTGTCCAGCTGGGACTCTCGAACCGTGGCCAGGCCGACCGCGACTGGGTCGCGGGCGTGATGCACGCGTTCGTGATGTGGGGCTTTCTGGTGTTGTTCATCGCTACGTCGATTCTTTTCATCGACGAGTCTGTCCGTGGGCTTGTCGGCTCGTTTTGGACCGGTGATTTCTATCTGGTCTATCAATTTGCCGTCGACGCGTTCGGGTTGCTGTTTGTCGTTGGGCTAGGCGTCGCGATGTACCGACGCTATGGACGCCGACTTGACCGTCTCCACGGTGACCATACCGGCTGGGAGGACGACATCTTCGTCGGGTCGCTGATGCTCATCGGCCTCACCGGCTTCTGGCTTGAAGGGCTCCGGATCTACGCGACCGGCATGCCGTCATTCGAAGCGGTTAGC
>JBEQBL010000056.1:0-9725 GCA_041639835.1 Salinarchaeum sp. | reverse complement strand
GGTTCGATCACCGGTCACATCAGCATACTGGGGCACTGTCCGATGGTCCGGTGATCGTGAATGGGGGCCTGTCAACTCCGCACCTTTCTGCTCGGCTGTCGTCCGAATATCATCAACGACAGCGTCCAACGCGGCCCGGTCGCCACTCTGGAGTCGCAGGGTCGTCACGAATGTCATCTCATCTATTGGACTTCCGTCGATCACTAAAAGTCCGTCTCTCCCACGGCAGGTTTTTGATACCCCCTCCGGTACATATGCCCAAGCCGTGCTCGAAGGTCGGACTGTTGCCCTGGGGATTACCGGAAGTGTCGCTGCGGTCAAGACCGTCGAACTCGCTCACGAACTCCGTCGTCGTGGTGCGACCGTCCAGGCGGTGATGACACCTGCAGCCGCGGATATTATCCATCCCTGGGCGGTTGAATTTGCCACCGGAACCGAACCAATCACCGAGATTACCGGGGCCGTTGAACACGTTGCTCTCTGTGGTCGTGATGGTGATGCTGATGTGTTGTTACTTGCTCCAACGACGGCCAATACAGTTGGCAAGATTGCTGCCGCAATTGACGACACGCCGGTGACGACGGCTGTGACAACCGCGCTGGGGGCTGATGTTCCGGTTGTGCTTGCCCCGGCGATGCACAAGCCCATGTATGACCATCCTGGCGTGCTTGATGCGCTTGCCCAACTCCGGGAGTGGGGCATCTCGATTGTCGAGCCTCGCATTGCCGAGGGCAAGGCCAAACTAGCCACGATTGACGCAATTGCGACGGCAACAGCACGTGCCGCCACGGATGATCCGCTTGCTGGCCAGCATATTGTGGTCACCGCTGGTGCGACCGCCACCGCCATTGACCCCGTTCGCGTGCTTACCAATCGCTCCTCCGGTCGCATGGGTCGAGCGATTGCGACCGCCTGTGCGGTTCGTGGTGCCAAAGTCACTGTTGTTCATGGCCCGGTCGGAACCCAGCCACTTGCCGATGCCACCGCCAGTCCCCGGCATGACGATCCTGCCATGCCCTATACGACGTGTCATACCGTCGAGACCACCGCCGAGATGATCGATGCTGTTGAGGACACCTTACCAACGGCTGATGCGGTGATCTCGGCGGCGGCAATCGGTGATTACACAACGGAGACAGCCCCGGAGAAACTGCGTTCGGGTACCGACCGCACCCTTCGATTGGCCCCGACGCCAAAGCTCCTTGATCGGGTCCGCGACCGTCGTCCGGAACTGCCGCTTGTTGCGTTTAAACTTGAAGCCACAACGGATGAGCAAGCCGTTATCGATGCTGCCGACACCCTTCGTGACCGTGTTGATGCGACCTTTGTTGTTGGCAACAGCACCGACACACTCGGGGCCACGGCCACCCGTGTTGTCCTTGTCGATGCTGATGGGGCCACGACAGCACAGGGTAGCAAAGCCGATCTTGCCGCCGGCATTGTGGATGAACTGGCTGCCCGGATCACATGACCGTCGTTTCGTGTGTCCTCATGGAACGAAACTATCTTTGCTCCGTCCGTTCATTACCAATGTACTTGGTGGTGTCATGATGTGGCCATCTCCGGGAGCGAGGGGGAGTACTAGTGGCTGATCCACGGCTCCTCGTTCCGGTGTCTGACTCAGAAACTGTCCGGGAAACCGTTGCTTATGCTGTTGAACAGCTTCTTGAGGCCGGTGGCGGCCATCTTCGGGCTGTGCTTGTTCACCCTTCCCGGACTGATCTTGAGTACCGGGATCCGTCGCCGGATCCAAGTATTGCTGCTGCTGCTACGATTCTTGATCGGATCGAGAGTTGGGTCGGTGATGATGCCGGCGACGCGGCAGAGTCAATTACCGTTACAACCGGCCATCTTGGCACCGATACGTATATTTTCAGCCCGGCGGATGTCGCCCGATATCTGCGTGCGGATGTCCAACAGCACTCCATCGATCGGGTTATCCTTGATCCCGAATATGACCCTCGTGTTGGATCGCCACTTATGCGCCCGTTGGCAGCCGAACTGGCCGACATTAATGTCTCAGTTACCGAGGCGCCGGTACGTCGTCAGCGACGATCAGTCCCACTTTTGAACCGTGTTACCCCCTTACGAGCAGGATTTCTGTTTGTTGTTGCCTTCCTCTTCTATCAGCTCCTTGCCGGCGGCATCAAGACCTTTGACCTTGTAACCGGAGCCATCGCCGGGACAATCGTAGCCGTCGCGTTGGGACGGGTTTCACTGAGCCGTGATCCAACACGGTCGACGCCGCTTCGGCTGCTTCGCTTTCTTATCTATCTCCCCTACTTACTCAAGGAGATCATTATCTCGAATGTCCGCATTACCGCGGCCATCCTTCACCCTCGATTACCGATCAAGCCAACGGTCATTCGGTATCGCCCGGCCGTATGGGGAGCTGTGCCGACAACGGTACTTGCCAATAGTATCACCCTTACCCCGGGAACGTTGACAATCCGGGCTGATGCTCAGACCGGTGACCGCTCTTTACTTATTCATACCCTGGTGCCATGGGCTCGCGAGGGACTCCTTGACGGTGGACTTGAGCACAGTGTTCGGTACCTGTTCTATGGCTCTGCAGCCGGTGATATTCCGGATCCTCGTGACCGAGACGCCACAACAGTGATTACGGCTGATGACACCGAGTCCGAAACAACCGACGACGGTGACGCTGCATGATCGTTGCTGACACGCCACTCCAAACAGCATTTCTGCTTGCGGCTGCTGCCTTTGTCGCCCTAGCCTTGGTTATGTTCTATCGGGCGATCAAGGGCCCCACTTTGCAGGATCGTGTCCTTGCGGTCAACGTCTTAGGGACAAATACTGTTGTTGTCCTGGCCTTACTCTCCGTTGGCCTTGATGCCCCCTCCTTGCTTGATGTTGCCTTGGTCTACGCCTTGCTGAATTTCCTTATGGCGATTGCTATCTCGAAGTTTACCGTCGACAGAGGTGGTGTTCTATGACCGGTTCGATCCAGTTTGCTGTCATTATCGCCTGTCTTCTGCTTGGGGTGTTTTTCACCTTTGTCTCGGCCGTTGGTGTCCTGCGACTTCCGGATGTGTATGCCCGTGCCCACACAGCCTCACAGGTCGATACCTTGGGCGCTGGCTTTGCTCTTGCCGGCGTGGCCGTTGCCATGGGCGTTACGCCGAAAACCGTTGGCGCAATCCTCCTGCTGGTGTTCATGTTTGTTACAAACCCGACTGCTGCACACGCTATTGCCCGTGCGGCACACGAAAGTGGTATTTCCCCGTGGCATGCCGATGATGACCGTGATGATACCGAGTTAGCTGCTGAGGCCACCTCCGGAGGTGAGCAATCATGACGACGCTTTTACCGGCGCTTGCTGGCGTTCCTATCTCCGGGCTTGAGGTCATCTTGGCTATCTTTGTGCTTGTCACGGCCGTGATAACCGCCCTAATCCGGGATATTGTCGCCGTTGTTGTGGTGTTTGCCGCCTACAGCCTTGGGATGGCGCTGTTCTATGCTATTTTGCTGGCCCCGGACGTTGCGATGACCGAAGCCGCAATTGGGGCCGGAGTAACAACGCTGTTGCTGTTACTGGCCATTGCCAAAACGACGCATCCGGTTGGTGAGAAGACCTTTAGCCGTCCACATCTTCCAGCCATGTTGTTAGTTGGTTCCTTACTGGGGGCTCTTTTGATAACAGTGCTTCAGTTCCCGGCCCTTGGGGCCCCGGATGCTTGGGCCTGGTCGTCCCCGGTGTCACAGTATTATATTGCCAACGGCTATGCCGACACGGGCGTTGAAAATGCTGTTACGGCCGTGCTGGCGGGCTACCGTGGCTTTGATACCTTTGGTGAGGCCGTGGTGATCTTTGCTGCTGGCGTTGCCGCATTGTTAGTTCTCCGAGCGGAGGTGTTTACCCGTGAGTGACCAGTCCCCGGATACCGGTGCGACTGTTGACCGACAGTCACCGTATGTTGAAAGTCCGGTGATCATGACGACTGTGCGTATTGTCGCTCCCTTCTCGTTGACCTACGGGCTGTTCTTGCTGTTTCATGGTGCCGATTCTCCGGGTGGGAGTTTCCAAGGTGGAGCCATTATCGGTGCCACGGTACTGATGATTGCCTTTGCCTTTGGAATTGAGCCAACCCGGGACTGGTTGCGCAACCGAACCGTTGTCTCCCTTGCCTCCGGTGGGGTGATTATCTTCGCGCTGGTTGGCTTGTTCCCGATTTTTACCGGAGGGCGATTCCTCCAGTATTCGGCGCTTGAACGCTTTGGCATCGCCCGCAAGTACGGACTTGAGGCAATCGAGATCGGTGGGGTTGCCCCTATTGTCGCTGGCGTTGTGACCGGCCTGTTCTTTGTCATTGCCGCCGGGTTGCACAACGCCTCGGATGACATGCCGCGACGGCTGTTTTCATCACCGAAGACATCGGACTCGGAGGGGACAAGCGATGATTGAATTCATGCCTCTCCAGGCCGAGATGCTTGTGTCTCGCTACACCTACGTCGTCTTTGCGTGTATCCTTGCTATTGGCCTGTATATGATCGTGGCCAGTCAGAACCTGGTCAAACAGGTCATTGGCCTGAATCTCTTTCAGACGGCGGTCTTTCTGTTTTTCATCAGTAGCGCCTATGTTGTTGGGGGCCAGGTCCCGATCATCCCAAAAGACGCTTCCGGGACCTTTGTCAGCCCCCTTCCGCATGTTATCATCCTAACGGCTATTGTCGTTGGCGTTGCGATGACAGCTGTTGCGCTGGCGTTGATTGTGCGTATTTACGATGAGTATGGCTCACTCAATGAGGCGGTCATTCGTGAGGTGAGATTCGATGATTAACCCGGAAATCCTGCCTGGACTGTTAGTCGCTGTACCGATTCTTGCTGCGACGCTGCCGCTTGTTGCGTCTCTTTCGACCCGCCATGTCGGCTGGCCAATTGCGGCTGGTGCCTTGGCGATTGAAGCCGGTCTTACCGCCTGGCTGGCAGCCGCACTGTATGCTGATGGCTCTGCCGGCCGTATTGTCCATCTTCTTGGCGGGCCAGAACTTGCTCGCCCGGATGGGACCGCCGGTGACTATGCCTATGCTGTCGGGATTGAACTTGTTGCGGACCCACTCTCAATGCCGATTGTCTGTTTGGTGGCGGTTATCTCGCTGCTTGTCTTAGGCTATGCCCGGCGGGCTGGCCCCCGTGGCAATGGCTTTTATACTGGCTACCTGCTTTTGACTGGCGGGCTTATGGGCGTTGTTCTGACGGGCGATCTGTTCAACCTCTTTGTATTCCTTGAGATTACCGGGCTTGCAACATACGCCCTTGTCGCAACCGGTGATCGTCCAGCAGCGGCCGTAGCGGCGCTGAAATATCTCATGATTGGGACCGTCGGAGCCTCGGTCTATCTCATCGGCGTTGGGTATCTGTACCTCCGCACGGGGACGCTCAACATGGTCGATCTATCCATTATTCTTGCCGGTGAGGCCACCTGGGGCGGTGATAGTTGGGTGGCGACTGCCGGAGCATTGTATACCGACCCGCTTGTCATTGCCAGCTTTGCGTTTGTTGCTGCCGGCCTTGGCGTCAAAGCCGCCATCTTCCCGCTGCATGTCTGGCAACCGGATGCCTATCAGCAGGCCCCGGATACGGTCACCATCTATATCTCGGCGCTTGTTTCAACCGCTGCCGCCTATGCCTTGGGCCGGATCCTGCTTGTGGTTTTTTCGCCGGCATTTTTCGCGGAGACACCACTGGCAGCCAACGTCCTCCTAGTGTTAACCGCCAGCAGTGTTGTACTTGGCAGCCTGCTGGCAGCAGCCCAACAGCAAGTCAAACGCCTGTTCGCCTACTCGTCGGTTGCCCACTTTGGACTCATCATGACGGCCTTTGCTGTGGCCGTGCACCCGGCGGCTGGCCCAACGGCAACACGCTTTGCCATCTACGGGGCTGTTGTGCACCTGTTGGCTCATGGCCTGATCAAAGCCGGACTTTTTGCGGCTGCTGGTACACTCGGAGCCGGCGTTGGTGCCCGCACTGTTGAGTCCTATGCCGGCCTGGCTCGCGCTCGTCCTGTTACCGCTGGGGCCATTGCCGTTCTTGGGTTTGGTCTTGTTGGGGTCCCTCCGATCATTGGATTTCTTGGTAAGTGGTATATCGCACTGGGCGCTATCGCCGCCGGATTATGGCCGGTTGTCGCGGTTGTGCTTGCAAGTACACTGCTGTCGTTGCTCTATGTTGCTCGTCTGCTTGAGGCGCTGTATTTCGATGGCCCCTCGGAACTCACCCCTGAGCAGGACCATCCCTCAGCAACTGGCTCGCCTGACTCAACGGTGGCGGCCGACGGTGGCATGCAACTTCGTCCTGGTATTGGAATGATTGGACTTGCGGCTGGCCTAGCCGTTGTTGCCTTTGTGGGTGGCCTCTTGGGCGCTGAGTTGACAACGGCAATTGATCCTGTTGTCGAGGCTGTTCTTGACGGCTCTCCGGAGGTGGGAACAAATGACTGATCTGCCTATGCTATCGGTGTTAGCCCTCTCGTCTGGTAGTCCGGATGTCCGACCGCTTGCAGCCGTGCTTGTCCCCGTGCTCGCAATTGTTCTGATTATCGCCTCTTACCGCCGCCCCAATCTTCGGGATGCGTGGTCGGTACTTGGGGCCGTGCTTCAGTTTGGAATTGTCGCAAGCATGGTCCCCGGTATTCTTGGCGGCACAGAATATCGCTGGTCAATGGGCGGATTTGTCTTTGGGATTGAGTTTGCCCTGCGTGCTGACGCCCTTGGCGTGTTATTTGCGCTGCTTGCCACGTTTCTGTACATCTTCACAGCGTTCTATGCTATCGGCTATATGCGGGGCCTGGAGGAACATGGCCAGACGCGGTTTTTCGCTGCCTTTGCTGGCGCCTTAGCCGCCGCGGTTGGCGTTGCCTTTGCGGAAAATCTCCTTGTTGTGTTTGTATTCTTTGAACTGCTGACCGTCGTTACCTATCCACTTGTCGCCCACGATGAAACCGCTGAGGCCCGTGCAGCTGCCCGCAAATACTTTGCCTATCTGTTCTTCGGCGGTGGCGTGCTTGTCCTTGGTGGTAGTGCGGCCGTGTACTGGGCCACAGCAACCTACACCAATGCCGGAACTGTCACCTTTGGCGCGACTACCGACGGACTGGCGGCACTGTTTGCTGCTGATCCGCTGTTGGCACAGGCCATCTTTGGGATGCTTGCGTTGGGCTTTGGCGCCAAGGCGGCGATTATGCCACTACATTCCTGGCTACCGGATGCGATGGTTGCGCCAACGCCGGTTTCGGGGCTGCTCCACGCTGTGGCTGTTGTCAAAACCGGTGCCTTTGGGGTGGCGCGTACTGTCCTTGATGTGTTTGAACCCTCACTGGCCGGTGCGATGGGCATCCACCTTGCCCTGGCTGCCTTGGCGGCTGTCAGTTTCCTTGTGGCATCGGTCATTGCCCTTCGAAAAGACCATCTTAAACGGCGGCTGGCATATTCCACAGCCAGCCAACTCTCCTATATCATCATGGGGATCGCCTTACTGACGCCATATGGGATTGTTGGTGGCCTGTTGCATATCCCTGCACATGCCTTCATGAAACTCACTCTGTTCTTTGCCGCCGGCGCCATCCATGTTGAAACACACACTGACTATATCTCCGATATGGCTGGGATCGGCAAACGCATGCCCCTGACAATGGGCGCCTTTACCCTTGCCGCTGCCGGCATGGCGGGGATCCCTCTCATCGCCGGGTTTGTCAGCAAATTCTACATTCTTGTTGGTGCCGTTAGCATGGAAGCTCAACTTGCCGGACTGGCATTTGCGGCCGCGTTGCTTGTCTCTGGCGTGCTTAATATCGCTTATTTCTGGCCGGTGGTCTATACGGCCTTTTTCGAAAGCGAGGATCAACACGATGCCAAACCGCTGATTGAATCCTCTCTTGGAGGCCGGACCGAATCCTATGGCGTGCTGTCTCACATGACCGGTCCAACGGATCAGTCAGTCACCGACGGTGGACGAACAGCCGTTGATGATTCCCCCGATGAGTCACCCGGGTATGCCGTTGACTATCAACCAAGTGATGCTGATGTCCCCTATGGTGGGTTATCACCACGCGTTGCTCATGACGCGGATGGACATAATGAGACACATCACGGTGGACCACCTCTCGGTGGCTGGGACCGTCGCCAGCCATGGACCGAAAGCACCTGGTTGATGACCATGCCAATTACCGTCGTTGTGCTTGGCGCAGTCGTCCTTGGGATCGTTCCTGGGTCGGTTGCGTTCCTTGATCTAGCGATTGAGGTGGCTGAATCACGGCTTGGCATTGACCTCCCGGGGGTGATTAACTGATGGAGTTTCTGACCTTGGCGTATCCACCGCTGTTTGCCCTGCTTGCAATGGTGGCCCTGTGGGTATTTCCCCGCAATGTTGGCCATGCGCTTGGCGTTGTGCTACTTGTCGCCGTCGCCGGGGTATCCGGACTTGTTCCGGCTGGTGAGCATTTGCCGGTGACGCTGTTTGCTGTGTTTGAGGCTGAACTCTTTGCTGTCGATGCAGCCTCCCGGCTGATGGGCGTTGTCTTTGGCATTGTTGGTGCTGGGGCTGTCCTGTATGCCTGGGATAGTGAGGCCACAGCCGAGCAAACCGCTATTGCACTGTCATACGTTGCTGTCAGTCTTGGCGCGGTGCTTGCTGGTGACTGGCTTACCCTGGTGTTGTACTGGGAGTTGATGGCTGTCACCAGCACCGCACTGGTCTGGCACCATGGGACGTCCTCAGCAATTCGCGCTGGCTATCGCTATGCAGTTTTACACGGTATTGGTGGCAGTCTGCTTCTGGCAGCTATCATCGGCCAGTTTATTCTCACAGGATCAATGGCGATTACTCCCAATGGTATTGTTGGTGGCCTCCCAGCTCTTGCCGCCGCTGTCGGTATCGGAGTTAACGTTGGCTTCCTTGGCTTGCATACCTGGTTACCTGATACGTATCCCCGACCGCACTTTGCTGCCAGTGTCTTCCTGTCGGTGTATACGACCAAGACGGGTGTGTATACGCTGTATCGTGCGTTTCCGGAAGGAGAGCTGGCAATTGCCTACATGGGTGGTGCAATGGCGCTGTTTGGGGCCGCTGCTGCCGTGTTACAGGATGACATGCGACGGATGCTCTCTTACTCGATTCAATCACAGGTTGGCTACATGGTGGCGGCCATTGGTGCCGGTGGTGTCGCCGCCACGGCCGGGACCTTTGGCCATATCTTCAATCACATTCTGTACAAGGCGTTACTTTTCATGGTTGCTGGCGTGATCATCTACCGGACCGGCAAAGAACGGTTACAGCAACTTGGCGGCCTGGCTCGCCAGATGCCACTTACCACCGTCGCGTTTGTTGTTGGCGCCCTCTCGATTGCCGGACTTCCGGGCTTTAGTGGCTTTATATCAAAAGGGCTGATCTTTGATGCTGCTGCCCATATCGGCCATGGCGGCAAAGTCCTCGGTGAACCTCCTCTTTGGTGGATTCTCACCGTCGCGGCTGTTGGCACATCTGCCACGCTCGCGAAATTTGGGTATTTTGCCTTTCTGCGAGGCCCGTTTGATGGCTCTGCGGCTAAAGCAACATCCGGCCAATCAATCGCTATGGGAATGATTGCATTGCTTTGTGTCGGGTTTGGGCTGTTCCCCGATTGGCTGTACTTGCTTATCCCCGGTGCCGAGGCGGCTCCAGCAACCCTGCCGCTTGTTGAGACCCTATCGGGGATTGACTATACCGC
>JBEQBL010000055.1:1080-9782 GCA_041639835.1 Salinarchaeum sp. | reverse complement strand
AATCTGCTTCGTGAGAACCGGATTACGCATCTGCCCGTTGTCGAAGATGATACGCCAACTGGTATTCTGAGCCTCTATGATATCACCGATGTAACCGTCCGCGCAACCAGTCAGAGCCAAGGTGGCGACCCAGGTGGCACAAACTCACATGGCGGTGATATCGCAAGCAGTGCGGGACACTCCGGACGCGGTGGCTTTGGCGCCCGTGAGGGGGAACTTGACCGTGTGCTTGATCTTCCGGTTCGTGATATCATGGTCTCTCCGGTACGCACGATCACCCCTGATGAGACTCTTGATGTCGCTGCCAAGACAATGCTTGAGACCGAATCTGCATCCCTGGTGGTTATCGATGACGACGATAACAGTCCTGCCGGAATCGTCACCCGCACGGACATTCTTGATTCGCTGACCTGGGAGGCCGAGGGCAATCGGGCCGTTCAGGTCTATGGATCCGAGTATCTCAGTGATGTCGATTATGACTGGGTTGTAGATCTCATTGACCGGTTTGACCAACGCGATCAGGAGATGAGCGTTCTTGATGCAAAGATCCATCTCCACAAACACGACGAGAAGCGACGTGGAACGCCGTTAATTCTGGCCCGGATCCGACTGTACACCGATCGTGGACTGTTCATCTCCTCAGGTGAAGGCTTCGGTGCGCGTGCTGCACTCAATGAAGCCCGAGATACGATGGAGCGTCGGCTGCAGGATCGAAAGACCCACGGCAAGAGCAAGAAGGCCCCAAGTGCCGAACACTGGGAAAAGCGATTTGGCTGGCTTCTTGAAGAAAGCGACCGATAACTCAGACGTACTAGCCTGACTTTTGACTCCCTGTGCCTCTCCCGTTAATCAATTCTCATACGGGAGTTTGTATTATATCCACGGTAGAAAGTCGACAGTCCACGGACTATGTGGCATATCAATACATTGAGCGCGTTTCACTTCCGTGGCCGCGATAGGCACACAGCAGTCAGCCTAAAGCGGTGAAAACCGGTGTACGTCTCGAACGTGCTCGAGAAGTGCCTCTGTCGATTCAAATGTGGCGCCGCATTCACACCGGTGTGCTGTGTCTGGTGTCGTCGTGGTTGACGTCGACTGCTGTGTCGACATATTGCTTTGTTATACACGCTTGTATATAATTGTTTTTCATTATCGATGTGTGATTGCGACACACAGCCTCACTGCTTTGTGGTGAACTGCAGTTCGTCGATACTCGTTGTTTCACCAAATAGCCAGGCGGCATGATCGACCGCATATTCCTTGTGTTCGGGCTTGATATACCCAAGCGCGTCCTCAACGATAATCGGACGATAGTCGCGTAAGCCAGCTGATCCGGCGGTATGCAATACGCATACATTCGCAAGCGTTCCACAGAACAGCAGGTCGTTGATGTTCCGGGCCGACAACCATGCATCAAGTTCCGTTCCCTGAAAGGCGTCATAGGTGTGTTTCTCGACGACATGATCCTCTGGATTGACCGGTAGCTCATCTACGAGTTCAGCCTCCCAGGATCCCTCGACAACATGTTCTCCCCACCGTTCAAACTCATCATAGTAATGCGCGTCCGTAAACTGCTCCGGTGGATGGACATCCCGCGTATAGACAACTTGTGCGCCAGCCATCCGTCCTTGTTCAACAACCGTTTTCACCGTCTCAACTGCGGCTTCACTTTCCGGCGCGTATAGACTCCCGTCAGGATGACAGAATCCATTTTGCATATCAACGACGATCACAGCCGTCTGATCCGGATGTATCTCCATATAGTGTACTAGGCACGTTTGATAATGGCTATTATGATGCGTATCAGTAATCAGCGTGACCTGGAGGAGTAACATACAGCAGTGGGGCTGCACAAAGACCTCATACTCCCGCCGCCTAGTCGCTGGTAGTTGGCAGACCGCTTTTATCGCTCCGTTCTATTAGTACAGCTGTGTGTGGTCGGGCTCCTCGGATCATCCTCCTGGGACTTCTCGCCGCGTGTCTTTTAGTCGGTATCGGCAGTGAGGCCGTTTTGGCAGCTCCCGCCGGTGGGTGTGTCGCTGATCCACCACCGGACTACGCAGATCCTTCTGGTGGGACAAATGATACTATTGGCTGGGTGAATGGATACTGGTACTCCGAACCGATTGCAGGGGTTGAGGGCACCCGTGTCTCCGAGGCAAAGCTTGATGCTGTTGTTGCCCGGACAGCGGCTCGCATTGAGACTCTTCGGTGTGTGACCTTTGAGGAGGTCCCACGGGTGCGAACCGTTGACCGCGAGACCTTCGCCGCCAACCAAGCCGAGTTTTTTGCCACTATTCCGACCACCCAGCGGCAGTTTGACAACGCGAAATTAGAAGCAGCGTTGCTTGTCCCGACAACAGCTGATTCAGTTGCCCACCGTCAAGCCAATCGTGAGGCGGCTGTCCTGGGCTATTATGACCCGGGATCCAATACGATTGCTGTCGTCACCGAGACAGACACCAAACCGGCAGTCGCGGAACTTACCCTTGCTCATGAACTTGGTCATGCCTATCAGGATGCCCACTACAACCTCAGCCAGTACAACTCTCAGGTGACCGATCAAGCGGTTGCTGAAACCGGCCTTATTGAGGGCGATGTCTCGCTTCTTGAGTCAGCGTATGCTCAGCAGTGTGATACACAGTGGCAGTGTTTGACCCCGTCACAGAGTTCCGCTTCACCGGTAAATAATAGCGGCCTTTTTGCGATCACTCGGCAGCCATATATCGATGGCCCGGCGTTTGTCCGCGCCGTTCGGGATCGGACCGCCAGTTCCGGTTGGGCCCCAGAACAACTGTACGATACGCCACCGTCCACAAGCCGTCATCTCATTGCCCCCCGTACATACCCGGAGTTTGAGCCACAGTTACCGCCGATTAACGACCGTTCAAGCGATGCTTGGTCACGTCTTCGCCCCACCGATCGTCCGGCATATGCGATACTTGGTCCAGTCACAATGAGCGCGACGCTGATGGCGCCACAACTTGAGGATTCAACAGTTGATGTCGGAATTCCCCCGTATGCATATAATCATACGTCCGTTGCCGGCTGGCGGGGCGATCGACTTTATGTATACACTAACCCGCAAAACCAGACAGCGTCTGTCTGGCGCAGTTCCTGGGCCACCACAGCCGATGCAGCCGCGTATCGACAACGGTATGTCTCGTTACTTGAGCACTATGGCGCTACTCAGATCACCACCAATCGGTACCGCTTTTCAGAGCGGACGGGGTACCACGGCGGTGTGTATGTCTCCCAGAACGATCATCATCTGACGATTGTCCACGCTCCAAGCGTTGACGCGCTTGATGCTGTACATGCTCCCGGTCCCTCTTCGGGTGAGCGGTCAACTCCAACTGCCGGTCCCGGTATTGCTGCTGCGCTTCTTGCTATCGGGAGTGGCTTGTTGCTTGCTCGCTGGCGACGGGATTGACCTCCTCCAACGACTGAAGTCGTGGGATTCCTCCGTGGGTAATCCCGGTTGGATCACCCCGGCTGTGAACTTGCGGGTTTGCTGAGGCTGGGGTGGTCGAGTGACCGCGACTGTTCCCCAAACTCGGCGGGTCTCCAGTCGTGGTCGTTCCACTGCCAGTACGCCCCCTCTTGGGGGGCGTCCCTGTTGCGTTCAGCAGACAGGGCAGCAGGCCGGGCCATCGACCCACCTCCCCGTTGCAGCCGCAAAAGGGGAGTACTTGAGTGACATGCCAACCGCTGCTGGTTGGGCTACGGTGGTATGTGAGTGTAAGTAGTATGACGCACTCGTTGCCGTCTTGAGCATGAGCACGTTCCCCACAGCAGCATGCCATATGTCTACCGCGTTGCAGCCTCTCCAATAGAATAAATGGTAGGATTACAGACTGGCTATGTCACGTGGTTTGTGGCATATCATGTCAGCTTCATCCACCCCCCTGAAGGGGTGGGCTTTCGCCTCGCTACCGCTGTAATCGCGTTGCCTGCTCAACGATAGGATGGGTCAATGCCTCTTGCAGAAGATGGCGGCTCGTTGTTCGTCAAGAAACTGCATACCGCCGCTCATTTATACGGGAGTGATATACGACCGCGTAGTTGGTATGTCTACAGGCCGAATTCGTCGCCTTCCGTCATATGCTACTCCCTCACGGCTGCTTCTTGCGGCCGTTGGTATCGTGGGTACGGTCATGACGGTTGATCTAGTTACGGGACTGATGACTGGTCGTATCTCGTTTGCAACGGTCTCAACGATGTTTTGGGATGGGATTCTACGGGGGGCGATCCTTGGTCTTGCCGGCGTTGGATTATCAATGACCTATAGCATCCTTAATTTCGCCAACTTTTCACATGGTGATCTTATTACCGTTGGTGCCTTCGGCGGGTGGTCGGTCACCTATCTGCTTGCTGGGTTTGGGGCGGCCAATGTCGGTACGCTACTATTACTTGCGCCAAACGGTGGTGTCAGCCCCGATGGATTGGGTATGAATCTCTACGGGGCTCCGGGTGAGATTATTGCTGGTGCCATTGCCGCGGCACTGATTACAATTGCTGTCGCTTTGATTGTTGATCGACTTGTGTACCAGCCTTTGCGGTCCGAAAGTGGGGTGATCCTTCTTATCGCTAGTGTCGGGGTCGCGCTTGTGCTCCGGTATCTCATCCAGTTTGTCTATGGTCCAGGCAAACGCGGCGTCACGATGACGATTCCTGATATTGATCTGCTGCCGATGGCACAGGCCTATGGAACAACCAACCCACATAATCTTACCCTGCTTATTATCACTGGGCTGTTAATCGGGGCCGTGCATCTCCTTTTGCAGTATACCAAACTTGGGACTGCCATGCGGGCCATGGCTGATAACAAGCAATTAGCACGGGTTATTGGCATTCCCGCCGAGCGCATCGTCACGTGGACGTGGGTCATCGGTGGCGGGTTAACCGGTATTGCCGGCTATCTTATTATTCTCGAACGGGGAGCCATCGTTTTCAATTTCGGCTGGGGGCTCCTTTTACTGGTCTTCGCCGCGGTCATTCTCGGTGGCATCGGATCAATCTATGGGGCTATTGTCGGTGGGCTGTTGATCGGGCTGGCCAGTACGATTCCTCTCATCTGGATCCCGGCTGATTTCGGTCAAGCAATCGCGTTTCTGCTGATGATTCTTACATTACTTGTTCGTCCAACCGGGCTTTTCGGAGGTGTTGAGACCGCATGACCCTGTCAATATCCGATGACGCCAGACTTCTTGCCGGTGCTGTCGGTGGTATTGTCCTTGTGTTTGGACTTATCGGCGGGTTCCTCGGATACGATCTTAGCGGTATCCTGAATATGCTCGCGCGGATTACCCTGTTAGCCACCGTCTATGCGATGCTGGCCCTTGCGTTAAATCTTCAGTGGGGCTACACCGGGTTGTTCAATATTGGCGTGGCCGGATTCATGGCTGTCGGCGTTTACACAATGGCGATCCTTACTGCGTCGCCATCGGCGAGTGAACCGGGGCTTGGATTACCACTTTGGGTCGGGATTCCCGTCGGCGTTGCCGTCGCCGGCATTCTCGGTGTGATTATTGCATTTCCGGCGCTTCGGCTCCGTGCGGATTATCTTGCGATTGTCACACTGGGCTGTTCAGAAATTATTCGCGTTACGCTTCAATCCGGCTGGCTTGACTCTACCTTAGAGTCAACAGTTGGTGTCGCAACCGGCGCCGGTGGGGGGATTGCACTGAGTCAGAATCCGGCGTCAGCGGTCGAAGGTCTGCTTCTCACCGATGGTGATCCAACAGCCCTTGGTACTCTCTTATTCAGTCTCACCGACCAAATTGGGATCACGCGGGCGGTGATCATCGAATGGGTGTATATAATCAGTCTATTGTTGATTCTTGCGGGGCTTTACTGGTTGATGCAACGTCTCTGTGACTCTCCGTTTGGTCGTCTGATCAAATCCATTCGCGAGGATGAGCTGGCTGCCCAGACGCTTGGAAAACGCACCCAATGGGCAAAAATCAGGGTATTTGCGCTTGGCTGTGCGATTATGGGTCTTGTTGGAATCCTCTGGCAAGGCAGTACCGGCGTTACAAGCCCGGATAGTTTCCTCCCGCGTATTACCTTCTATGCGTTTATCGCGCTGTTCCTTGGTGGCTCCGGGTCAAACACCGGTAGCGTGCTCGGTGGGTTCGTGTTCGTTGCTGCGCTGTTTGAGGGACCAACCTATGTTCCACGTATCATTGATCGTGGGCTCGAACTACTCGGATATTCACTCCCGAGTACCCCATCAACATTTGTTGAGGCTGTTGCCGCATTCGGACACTTTGACCCACTCCTGTTTGTCGCCTATGCCAATGCCAACATCGAGGCGCTTCGGTTCGTTATCGTTGGCGTTGCGCTTATTCTCCTCCTTCAGCGTCGACCAACTGGCGTCTTGGGTAATCGTCTGAACGTTGCTTCTGGCATCGATCTTACCGACTGTCGTGCAGAGGAGTCGTCCTCTTCAGAGTAACGTATAGATTGTCGATGATATCACGGGCTCGGTGACTTACAGCGTATCTGCAAGATGTTTGACGGACAGTCCAGTTAGTGCTGATACCAGTCTACAGGAAATAACAGGCAGAGTACCTCGGGGCTGACCCCGAGGCGGTTCACAGAAGAGATATTGATTATCCAAAAGCGCTGATTCTGTCCCGTTGCTGATTAATTTCTTGTTACTTCCTGTGCCGCTACCGTTGTCAGTCCATCAGCTCCGTAACGACGGATATCGTATGTTGATGCGCTTATATCGCCGTTTTCATCAAACTGGACAGTGCTTGATGCACCCTCATAGACAACGGCTTCGCCTTCTGATACCGCTTGTACAGCATCGACCAACTCATCCGGTCCATAGGTGCTCCCTTCGCCGCTTGTCACCGCACGCATCTGGTCGCGAACTGCCGGACCACTATTCTCCCCGGCAGCAACGTTTGCTAAAATCAATGCCGCACTGGCATCATACGCATGAGCGTTAAATGGTCCCGGTGCAGCATCGTACTCACTCTCATACTGGGTTGTAAAGGCATCAACATGTGGGCCGTTGGCACTTGGTACCGTGCCAATTACGTTCGGGAGATTATTCCCAACGTCATTGGGCAAGGTCCGATCAATGAGGCCGTCGGAGACGAGAATATCAATATCTGTATCGAACTCCGAATAGAAGTCATTGAACAGATCAATCCCGGTATCTGGGAACCCAATTAACAGAAGCATGTCCGGGTCCGGCTCTAAGACCGTCTGCAAGCGAGAGACATAGGATGCTTGCTGGGGCTCAAACGAGACGCGTTCAAATATCTCGCCGCCTAGGTCAGTAAACGCATCTGCAAAAATGCCTTCAATCGCCTGTCCATATGCATCATTGAGATACAACGTCGAAGCGGTTGTTGCCTCAAGCCGTGTCTGTGCAACCTCCGCCAACAGTTTCCCCTGTAGTTGATCGCTGGGGGCCGTACGGAAGAAAAACCCATTATCATCAAGCTCCGTCAGTGTCCGTGCCGTACTAGCTGGCGAGCACATTGTCACCTCACCTGGAATAAATACCTCACGAGCGATTTCGCGGGTGACATTCGAGGCGAGTGCTCCGGTTACCATCGGATAGCCTTGGTTTACAAGTGAGTTAGCAGCGCTAACGCCGGTCACCGGATCTGTCTCGGTGTCCTCGGTGCTTACATCAAAATTGATCGACACATCCGCATTCTGCAGCCGTGTGGCCGGCAGTTCCCCAGCATTGATAATCGGAACGCCAACGGATGACAGATCGCCTGTCTGCGGTCCAATCACCCCTAGTTGGACTGTTCGTACGTCTGATCCGCCACTACACCCAGCAACCGTTGCTAATGTTCCGGCACCAATCGTTGCAAGTACCTGCCGTCGGTTCGGTGTCCGTGCCATCGCTCGTGGATGCCAGCAGTACGATATTAAAAGTTATTTGTCGACGTGAAAAACTCACTACTCGTTTCGTTGCTGTGTTTCTCACCGGCTCGATGATTATCCCTGTCCGATCATCGCATCCTCATCTTCCCACTCCTGCTCGCGAAGTTCGTATTTCTGGACCTTCCCGGTCGCTGTTGTCGGCAACTCCTCAACAAACTCAATCCGGCGCACAGCCTTATAATCGGCCACTTGTTCACGGGTAAATGAAATTAGATCCTCCTTGGCAACCGGTGGGTCCTCGGGTACCCCGTTCTGTGGCACAACAAATGCTTTCGGTGTCTCTCCCCACTCCTCACTTGGTGCCGGAATGACAGCTACATCCGCGACTGCATCGTGATCAAACAAGGTATCCTCAAGCTCAATTGAGGAGATATTCTCCCCGCCGGAAATAATGATGTCCTTTTTCCGGTCTTTGATTGCAACAAATCCGTTTTCATCAACGGTCGCAAGATCACCCATGTGATAATACCCCTCAACACGGTCATTAAACGCCTCCTCGGTTGCCTCTTGATTCTCCCAGTAGCCATCCATGACCTGGTTGCCACGAACGACAACCTCCCCGATGGTTTTGTCATCCCACGGCACATCGTTGCCATCCTCATCGACAACACGCACCTCGGTGCTCATGACACCGATTCCTTGTCGTTTTGATAGGGCGATTCGATCGCCATCCTCGGCGTGCCGGAGTGGGTCTGAGAGGGTCACCAACGGCCCCGTCTCGGTGGCGCCATACAGGTGTTTGAGATGCCAGTCAAACTCCTCTTCAACCGTTCGCACTGTTG
>JBEQBL010000055.1:0-1070 GCA_041639835.1 Salinarchaeum sp. | reverse complement strand
ACATCATTCTCGCCTTGCATCGGCGGCTTGCCTTCCTGTTCGTAGTAGTCAATCAGCTGGTTGAGCACGGTCGGGGCGGCACACAAAAACGAGACATCCTGTGTTTGAATCTGCTCAACCACTCGTTCAATGTCGACACCCCGTGTACAGACATGTCGGGCGCCACTGCCTGTGATGGCATAGATATGCCCCCACCCATTAACATGGAACATCGGCAGGGTCCAGAGATACGTATCATCCTCCCGAACTTCATGATGCATGGTAATGAGGTAGGCATGTAACGTCTCCGTGCGATGGGTCCGCATCACTCCCTTTGGATCTCCTGTTGTTCCAGAGGTATAGTTGATTGTGATGACCTCGTCTTCATCCATTTCTGGCCGCGTGTAATCCGGCTCAACGCCATCAATAAGCGTCTCAAAGTCCTCCCAGTCGCCATCGACAGCATCTGCATCGTTTGTAATGAACAGCTCTGTTGGCACCGATTCCCGAATTGGGTTGATCTTGCGAGCATATTCATAATCTGCATAGATGGCGTCCACACCGGCATCATTGAGTATATACTCAAAATCCTCTGCCGTCAGCCGATAGTTCAGCGGCGTATGAATGGCCCCCAGTTCCATTGAGGCATACGCCGTCTCAAGATGGTAATGGGTGTTTGGATCCAGCACAGCAACGCGATCCCCTTTCTCAATTCCATGTTCGTCAAAGACAGTCGCCAGACGGTCAACACGATCCCCGAGCTCATTGTACGTATACGTCTCTCCTGTCGTTGCCACGACAGCCTCCATATCCCCGTAGTATCGACGGGCCCGATCAAGAAAGTCGGTCACTAACAGTGGCTTCCGCATGTATCTCTCTCCAACATCATTTATTATATTTTCTTTGATTATGATGAATAGCCTAGTCGGTGAGTCACACTAATCAAATCGGTGGCTCTGGGGGTGTGAGATACCGGTCACGATCGATCTCCGGCGGTGTCGTTGCTGCTGGAAGAAAGTCATGACTGTCTGCCAGGGCGTATAATTCACCGGTAAGCCGCGTGAAGGACTCACCAGCTATCGCAAGTGTTT
>JBEQBL010000054.1:0-9897 GCA_041639835.1 Salinarchaeum sp. | reverse complement strand
GGGCTACTTGCAGTTGCGGTCACGGGGATTGGAATTGTGGGGGTTGCAGTGACGGTCGTCGGATTGCCAATTGCGGTTGCAGCAACACTGCTTGCGTTGGTTGTTGCATGGGTTGCAACGATCTATGGGCGGTTTGTCGTTGGGGCGCTTCTCATCGCGTATTTCGGGTCCACCAACCGGTATCTGGCTCTTCTTGTCGGAGTCGTGCTTGTAACAGTAGTTGGATTTATTCCGGTAGTAGGACCGCTCATACAGTTGGGCGTGTTTGCTATTGGCGCTGGAATTGTTACCTACGGCGCACGTAATCTGTACCGCCAACTGACGGACCAACATGGCTCACCCAGGACCCGGCAAAAGCTGTAGTCATGATGGGGGGTGATTCGCTGGCCTGTTAACTAGCCGCTAGTAATAATAAAGAGAACAATAGTAAGAGCAAGAACGCTTAATAATAACAGGGTTCCAAGCACACCCCCCATCGAAATAACGGCATTAGCGGTGGAGGCAAGGGTCTCCGTGCGGTCGTTGCCAAAGACCGTCACCTCAGCTGATTCACGGGCCATGCCGGCCTCAACCGGTTCAAGATCGTCACGGGCACGGTCAACAAGCGTTTTGATAAGCGCAACAAGCGATTCGGCCGGAAGCGACCCACCAACACGATTATCAGCATTAACGCGGTTGACAATATGTGTATCAGTTGTCATAACTTCAATACGATCAACCGTATCAACGGCGGTGATGATCTGCTCTCGTAGTCCGGGGATCATGTTGTTGCCATCGATCAGCACGTAGGCGGTCTGCTGGTTGGCGACCTCAAACACGGCGACCCGAACACCAAGAGGACCAATCCCGTCATCGGCATCCCAACGGGTACGGTCCCAGGCAACACCACACTGAAGGGGCGCGTGATTGGCCGTCATGAGTTGCTCGCCGAGTTGTCGAGCACCGTTGATGAGCTCGAATGAGCGTTTGGTTCCGGGGGCGACCTGTGCGGTGGCGTCAACGCCAATACCATTGCTACAATTGTGTGCGTCCGCGAGGAGAACCGTATTCAGACCACTAAGTCGTGCTTCAGTGGTAGCCGATAGTCCAACCGCGTACTCAATATCATCGGCGTGACTGGGGGCAAAGGTGTTGATCATCAACGCGTCGGTCCCAATGGCCTGTCCAGTAAGTGTCGCCTCACCGTTCGTAATACGACGGCTGGGGGTGGCATTGCGATGATACTCAATCTGTGAGAGCGCACTGCGAGTTGCTGATAGGACTGGATCGAGTTCATGCGTGGAGACAAGATTAAAGTCGTGGCCGGCGGTTGCATGCGGAGGAAAGGCAAGTCCGTCGGTGTCACGAGCGATGCGTTCTGGGAGATTCCCACCTCCGATTTCACCCATTGGCCCGGGATGTAACATTGGCATAACAAAACGGGCTTTCTCGGTGCCGTCAAGGGTTCGAACAAACTGTCACAGGGGCAACGGCATCTTCACCGATACTCTCAAAGAAGGTCTCAAGTTCATGACTTCCATCAACAAGATAACCGACAAAGCCTTGGAGAAAATCAACCGCTGAAACACCAAGTCCGGACCGCCATGGCCAGTCAAGAACGGTTAGAAAAAGCTTCGTGCCAACAGCATAGAGAATGCAGGTCACGACAAGCAATCGAAGGTCAAAAAGCTGGAATAACAACAACTCCGGTGGGGCCCCCGACGAGCGAACAAATAGGTCACGGAGGAACGGATTTTCAAGGAAAAACCGGGTGGTCCCGCTGTACATGGCCAGCAAGATCACGGCCACAACGGTCTGTACGCTTGCGGGGATCGACGCAACAAGCAACCGATGTTGTGAGATGATCAAGATAACAAGCAGGCGTAACGCGAAGATAACCGCTAAAGCGACGAGTAACACATCAAAGGCAAATGCATCGCCAAGTCGAGTGACAAGCGCAATTGAACTGGCAACAGTGAGCAGTCCAACAACGACAAGCTCACTTATCAGGGCGAGCAACGCCGCCTGATTCGAGGTGAGATTGCCGCCAAAAATGCGATCAAGTGGCGCGGTCACAACGCTGGCGACAAGTGTTGGCACCCCAATATAGAACAGTCCACGCCAAGCGTCTTCTAAAATAAATTGCGAATCAAAGGTAACCATCCCAACGACGGCTGCAAGCATGAGTGCCACGCCCATGCTTGTGCGCCAGGATGGCGTATGAACGATAAAACGGGACAACCCGGCCAGGTTCCCCTGTGTGGTTGCCATCTATCTACTGAAGATGGGGCTGTTAGTAAAGTTGTTTCTGTCCAAGGGGCAGTCAATTCTCAGCGGACTCTGGGCGGTTGCTATCAGTTAACAACGAAGAGGCAGGGGAAGCGCCCGTGCTGTCCAGTCGGCGATAAAGAGACTCAAGGCGATCAATTGTTCGTGTGACATCGTACTCCGCAACGGCGCTACGAGGAGCATAGGTCTCGTTGAGGGCATGCTCAATTGCGGTGACCATGTCGGCATAGTCCCCATGTGAAAAGTGTTCGCCGCTGTTGGGGCCGATTGTCCGATCAAACGGGGTTACCGAGGGAGCGACGACAGGGGTACCACAGGCATTTGCCTCAAGGGTTGACAGTCCAAGTGTGTCACCGGTTGAAGCGGTCAAAAACACATCAATTGAGGAGTAAAATGTCGGCAGCGAATCACGTGGCAGGAACGATCGGAGAGTCACATTTGATGGAGCGTTTGCCTCAAGTGCCTCCCGACGGGGGCCTTCGCCAACAATCACAAACAGATATTCCGGGAGTCGCCTGGCAACAGCAAGGAGCTCACCGACGTTTTTCTCCATGCTCAACCGGCCACTGTACCCAATAACCGTTTGCTCCGGATACCAGTCCTCAGATGTGGGTCGGAAAAAGTCCATATCAATCCCAACAGGCAAGACAATATGATCGACATCGCGGTTGATATCATTGGTGGATGCTGTTACAGTATCAAAACTCTGGAGAAGTCGTGACTCAGCGGGCACGTATAATCGTGAAAGTGCACTCGCAACAGAGGAGAGTTTGACACTTTGGTGGAAATATTCCTCAAGTGGGGTATGGTGCGTGTAAACGGCCGGAAGATCGTGTTTTGATGCGTAATATCGGCCAAGAAGGCCTACTGAAGCGGGACCATGACAGTGAACAATGTCAAGTGGCGGGAGCGTAGATGGGGGGCGAGAAAGCGGAATTCGGTATCCCGAGTAAAATGGGTTTGGAAGGGATGGCACTGGGAGTTCATACGTATTCGGGTCGTAGTCTCCATCTGGATAAATAATGTAGACTGTGTGGTCCCGAGCCTCAAGTTCCTCACGCCACAGTGAAAGAGTATACGTGACACCGTCAATCTCGGGAAAGTAACTATCCGTAAAAAAGCCAATACGCATTCAGGCCACCTCCGTGAATAGGCGGTGATACAGTGTCTGATACTGTGCGGCGATTGTCTCAAGCGCGAAATTGTCGCTTCGTGCGGCGGCATTGGTGCCAAGTTCATCTCGAAGCGTTGGGTCCTGTAGTTCTCGCACAGCCGCCGCGAAGGCATCGATATCCGCGGTTGAAGAAACCTTCAGACAGTCAACCCCATCGTCAAGCCACTCGAATGTCGGGATATTACGGACAATGACCGGCTTACCGGCGGCCATCGCTTCCAATAACGCGATCCCTTCATTTTCCTCATGTGTGGGAAACAGAAAGATATCCCCGGCAGCGTAGGCACCACGAATGTCATCAATATAGCCGGTGAATGTACAGTTCGATGGTGCCGTCTCAATGAGTTGTTGGGTCTCACGATCCTTAAGTTCAAGATCAAGCGGGCCAAACCAAACAAAGTCAATGTCGGGAAGCCGGCGGGCAAGATTGACAAACGTCACTAATCCCTTTCGTTTGATGACATGCCCGACAAGAAATACTGTTGGCGTAGTTAGCTCATATCGCTGTTTGTACTCCGATCGGAGCGTTTCAAACCCGGCGAGTTTCTCACGGTCGACTCCATTTGAGATAACAGTTGTCGGCACATCGGTATATTCGCTGATGACCTGCTGGTTGTACTCCGATGGACAGACAAGGACATCAGCAAGGCCATACGCAAACCGAAGATATGGGCGCAGCGGTGTGGCCAAGGTATCGCTTAATCGAAAGCTCTGACCAAAGTCCTCGGCGGTCACATGCGTGTGCATGACAACAGGGATATTCCGCGAGCGAGCCCGGCGAGCATACCAGAGCGACCGCGGGCCGGCAAGATTACAGTGAAGAACATCGGCATCAAGACTCGGAGCTGTCGTGTAGGAAATCCCAAGGCGGTCAAGGATCTGTCGCTGGTGTGCAACGGACTGTCGAATGCCGCCGGTAATCCGCGACTCAAACTCAAGATAGTGGCTGATCTTCATGATGGACGACGACGATCGGTGGTTGCAAACACGCCATAGAGGGATATCGCACCGCAAGTCAGTCGACTTCGAGCCACGGCACCTCAACAAGGGGTGGAATATGAGTTTCAATATGGTGCTCCCAGACACCCTCCTCGCCAAAGGCCTCTCCGTGGTCGGCCGTCACAACGACGGTCCCATCGAGCTCGGGGAGTAACTCGGCAATGGACTCAAGTGCAATGCGAAGATTTTCCTCATACAGTTTCAAGGCCGCCTCACGGGTACCGCTTGTTAGCACATCCAGTGGATCAAGTTCAAGCCAGAGTCCTGCTTTCTGGGCAAACTCGCTGTTGTCAAGGGTATTTTCAACCTTTGGACGAAGCGCATCACCGACTGAGGAAAGTGCCCCTGAATCGTCAGCAGCATCTCCTTCATCGCCCTGTGCTTTGATTCCCTTCTGGATCTGTTTGAGCTTTTTACCGGAGCCCCGAGCAAGGTAGGGTGCATGGGGCTGCATGTAGTGGAGGACCGTCCGATCGGCACGTTTGGTCGCTGCCTGATGCCGGTGGAAGGCATCAGCAAGGCCATCCGGAGGGACTGTCTCAAGATCATCATCCCAGTCGGTCTGCCAAACGTCGTATACATCGGCGATATGCTCGGAAGCTGTCCAGTCATAATCACAGCTGGCGCCCCATTTGAGTTCGTTCAGCGGAATTCCAAGATCATTGATGAACGGATTCCCGGAGAAATAGGCAATATCATGAGTCTCGGTGAACGTCCGATAGGCCCACTCCGGAGTTGACGAGCCTGGACTCCGACGTTTCTCCAAGGACCCGTCAAGATACTCATCGTAGATCTCGCTGAAGATGTCATACCGACACGCATCCAGCACCAGACAGTAGTCCCAGTCTGATTCGAGGAACTGCTGGTCCTCCATTAACAGCCGGTACTTCCGCAAGCGCTTACCTATGCCTGTTGGTTTTAGGTCGGTCACTGAACTCGCAATGCTGGATCAGACGTTTCAAGACAGTCCTCACAAAAGCAACCCTGATATGGGACATTCCCGGCGTGCAGCGGCTGTTGGGATCATTGGGGCTGTTGGGATCATCACGGCACTGGTGCTGCTCGTCGGTGTTGACCGTGTCATCAGCACCTTACTCTCAGCGGATCCAATGGGCGTTGGGCTGGCGGTGGTCTTTGCGCTATGTTGGCTGTTTACTTGGAGTATAATGCTTCGGATGGTCTTGGCGACACTTGATGCCAGCATCTCGCCGATCCGCGGGTTCTTTGTCTATTCGGGAGCATTGTTTGCAAATAATATCACTCCCTTTGGACAGGCCGGGGGCGAACCGATTGCCGCCGCCTTGATCTCGAAGGCCTCCGATACGCGGTACGAGACCGGATTGGTGAGCATTGCCAGTGTAGATGTGATCAACGTCGTGCCCTCAATCTCGCTGGTGCTTGTTGGCGCCGGATATTATGCCACAACAACCGCTGTTGGACAGGAAATTGAGACAGCCGTTGGATCGGCACTTGTCTTATTGACGGCAATTGCGGTGTTGCTTGTAGTTATCTGGCGCTACCGATATCAGGTTATCAACCGCCTTCCAGGAGTGATTGCACCCCGTCTTGGCCGGTTTGGACTGACCCGTCTTGATGCGGAGACACTTGAAGTTGAACTGGCCGATCGCATTCAGCGGTTTTTCGAGGACATTGAACGGGTTGCGACCAGTCCATGGCGGCTGAGCATCATTGTTGGGCTGTCATTAACCGGCTGGCTGTTTCAAACAGCATCGCTGACGGCTGCATTTGCGGCACTTGGCTACTCCGTGTCACCGGCAATTCTCTTGTTTGTGATTCCACTTGCAAATGTCGCTGGGGCTACGCCAATGCCGGGAGGAGTAGGTGGGATTGAGGCGGTGTTTGTGACACTACTGATTCCAACAACAGGGATTGAGGCGGCAGCAATTACGGCGGCTGTACTCCTCTACCGGGGAATCGTCTATGGGCTTCCGGTTGTCATCGGCGGCGCAACAATGGCTGCCTTTGGCGTGCGGGTAATCCAGTAAGATACTGCTTAGTATCAGGACGCCCTATTCCGAGAGCTCTCCCGGCGTCCACGTCTGATCAAACTCTTCGTGAATAAATGGCGTTGCCTCCTCGCCGGCATAAGCAGCCACAATGTGCCCATCGCCCTCAAGCAGGTATTTGTATGTCGTGAGCCCCTCAAGTCCAACCGGACCGCGTGCATGTGTCTTGCCGGTACTAATCCCGACTTCCGCGCCAAGTCCGTATCGATAGCCGTCACTGAATCGCGTCGATGCATTATGAAAGACACTTGCTGCATCAATACCATGCATGAATGACGCTGCTCGGTCAGACGTCTCAGTCACAATCGACTCGGTGTGTTTTGATCCATAGGTATTGATATGATCAATGGCAGCGGAAAGCGATGGGACAATCTTGATAGCAAGCACCAAGTCGCCATATTCGGTTGCCCAGTCAGCTTCATCGGCGGCATCGATATCGACAATCTCGCGAACCGACTGGTCGCCCCGGAGCTCAACACCGGCGTCTCGATACTTAGAGACAATCTGTGGGAGAAACGTATCCGCGACGGCCTCATGGACAAGTAAAGTCTCCATTGCATTACAGACAGCCGGGTACTGGACTTTGGCATCATAAGCGATGTCAGTGGCCATTGTAAGATCGGCATCGCGATCAACAAAGACATGACAGACTCCTTCAGTATGCCCTAAAACGGGAATTCGAGTATTTTCTTGGACATACTCGACAAATGCCGAACTGCCACGCGGCATGAGAAGGTCAATCGACTCATCCATGCCAAGGATTGTATCGACATCCTCGCGGGCCTCAATCAACTGGGCCCATCCATCGACAAGATCGGCGGTTGCCTCGCGAATGATTTCAAACAGGATTCGATTTGAGTGCTGTGCCTCACTGCCACCCTTAAGAATCACTGCATTCCCGGATTTCAGGCTCAACGCGGCGATCTGGACGAGGGCATCGGGACGGGACTCAAAGACCGTACCAAGAACGCCGATTGGGACAGATTGCTTGTACAACTCAAGCCCATCGTCAAGACGACGGGAGACAAGGGTTCGTCCAAGGGGATCAGCCTGATCGGCAACACTCCGGACCATCGCAGCAATATCCTCAAGCTTTGCTGAGGATAATTCAAGCCGATCGACAAGGGCCTGTGAGTACTCACCGGCCTCAAGTAACTCCGTTGCGGCCGCTACATCCCGCTCGTTGGCTGCAAGAATCGCATCAGCGCGATCGAGAATCGCATCAGCAACGTTATACAACGCCTGTCGACGGTCCGCATTGGAAAGGTTCGCCAACTCTAATGCGGCGGTCTGTGCTTCCTCTACTTTGCGTTCTGGGGCGCGGTCAATATCAGTCATGAGTCTCGGAGGTAATCGGAAGGAAAATTGTCCCGACCGGCTCGGCAGCCGCGATTTTCGCAAGAATATCCGGCTCGGTTGAGCGGGCGATAATCGCTGGGGCACCGTATTCGCTCACTCGGCGTGCGCCCTGTACTTTCGTCTTGATGCCACCGAACTGGTCGGTCGACGTGTCCTCAATGATCGATTCGACAGTGTCGTAGTTATCGCCGACGGCCTCAATTCGTTCGGCATCATCGGTGCGCTCCGGATTGGCCGTATAGACACCGCCAACGTCGGTCAGAGTGACTAATAGATCGGCATCAACGCCAACAGCGACTGATGCTGACAGGGTGTCATTATCACCAATTCGCAACTCCTCGGTCGCCACCGCATCGTTCTCATTGATGATCGGGATTACATCCCAGTTGAACAGTGTCTCGACGGTATTACGGAAGTTTGTAAACCGTTCAGGGTTTTCCAGATCATTGCCAGTCAAAAGCACCTGTGCAACCTTTCGATCATAGCGCTCAAAGCTCTCGGTATATCGACGCATGAGGTGACTTTGACCAATTGTTGACAGGGCCTGTGATTCCTCAACAGTTGTTCCGGAATATCCAATTCGACCTTTGCCAGCCCCGATAGCGCCAGAGGAGACGAGCAGAACCTCACGCCCCTCCTTGGCAAGGGTCATAATATCGTCGACGAGTTTGTTCAATTTCTCATCGTCAAGATTCGACTCGGCGTCGGTCAGAGAGTTGGTCCCGGCTTTGATGACAATGCGGTCAGCGGTAGCTGCACGCTGACGGGCTTGGGTCACAGCATCAGGATCAAGGGTCGTGCTCACGACTGATCACGAGCGAGTGCTCGGGATCGATCAGCGGCTGCAGTGAGTGCATCCGCGATTGATGTGTCAACGTCACTTTCCCAGAGAACCTCCATGCCCTCAATGGTTGTCCCGTTTGGAGAGCAGACCGCATCGATAAGCTCCTCAAGGCTTGCGTCAGCATGGAGAACCGTCTCAGCGGCGCCTTTGAATGTCTGTGCGGAGAGTTGTTCAGCCTGTTGAGCTGAGAGACCCTCAGCAACGCCAGCATCACGCAATGCCTTGATCAGATAGAAGACAAAGGCAGGACCACTGCCGTTGAGAGCTGTTGCAGCGTGCATGAGTGATTCATCAATCTCAACGAACTCGCCAAGGTCATCAAGTATGGCTGTCACGGCATCGTCTGGCTGATCCCAGGCCACGGCCGCTGCCATCGTTTGGGTCTCTGCGGCCAGGTTTGGCATTACACGGACAACCGTCGCGTCGGTGTATTGTTGAACAAACGCCAGTGGAACCCCGGCAGCGACGCTGACAAGCGTCTGATCTGAGTCCAGATCAAATGTCCCAAGCACATCAGCCATGTCCTCTGGCTTGACAGCAATCATAATAACCTCCGCAGTCGCCGCCTCCTGTGGGTCCGTCGTGGTCGTCTCACAGTATGGTGCAACCTCCTCAAGGGACTCCGGGGTGTGATCGTACGCGATAATTTCGTGGGCATCAGACTCGGCCAGCCCGTTGATTATGGCTGTACCCATGTGTCCGCAGCCGACGATACTGACAGTAACCATCCGTCGTTCTATGATAATATTCCGAAGGGACCAATAGTGGTTTCGTATTGCGAAGCATACCGGCAGCAACGTTCAGCAAGATGACGTCCATCCCATCCTAAATAACGGAGCTTCCCGTACCGCAGGTGAGATATGTGCCGGTCTACAGGCGGAACAGGCCAAGTGCTTCGTAGTGTGACCTCAAGGCGATTCACGGAACAGCAAGGACTCCGGCCTGTGCGATTAATCGTGCTGGCATCGAGAGCCAGCAAAAGAGTGCGTCCAGAGCAATGCAAAGCGGTACGTCCCGAGAGACCACCGCGAAGAGCGATTAGTCGGAGGCGACAGCCGTGCTCTGTGGGGAATCGGTCTCCAATTTCCGAATCCGGAAGCGCAAGGCAGTGACGACAAGCAGACCAACGGCCAAAGCACCGGCAATGATGTACATTGCGTTTGAGAAACCGCCAGTGGTATCGCGGATATAAGCAATCAACTGGGGTGAGATTAGGCCGGCCATTG
>JBEQBL010000053.1:0-9926 GCA_041639835.1 Salinarchaeum sp. | reverse complement strand
GAACTCATCAATCGCGTCAACCACGTCATTCGGCACGTGATTCATGTGTCCGCGATATGTGTATCCGATGCTGAAAATCTACCGCCAGCCCCGACGTCATTAGCCGGAAGCATGCTTAACTGCATGTCTGGCAGTCCCTGTGATCTTTCCATGCTACTCTACACTCCTGCTCTCCCTTTCAGTAACGTACTATGTGAGGCTGTATTGTTGCCCCGGAACCTGTTGCGGATCGTTCATTCCTCGCCAGTTGTTCGAGGTATCTCCCGTTGTTGCTGGGACGGTGAGAGTTACTGTTGTGCCTGACTCATCAACATCAAACTCAAGTGTGCCGTCGACGATGCTGATCCCCCACTTGGTGATCCACAGTCCAAGCCCACTTCCGTGTTCTAACGGCGTCTCCACCTCCTGTTGGAGGACATCAAGTTCATAGGTATCGATACCGGGACCGTTATCAGCAATGCTAATAGTCGCCTGTGCTGGCGTGTCACCTGTTCTGGCCGTATATGACGTTGTAACACGGATCTGCGGTTGATCGGCGGTATTATGTACAATCGCGTTTTCGACGAGTTGCTCAATAACAGTTCCCAGCAGCTTTGGAACATACACCGTTGTGTCCGTGTGCTCATCGTGGTGGCTCACTTCCACTGCTGATGTCTGCTCGGTATACTGATCGATACACTCCTCAAGCAATGGAGTCAGTCGTGTTGGCGCAGTCTGCTTGTGTGCGTGTTCAAACAGATCGACAGCATCGCGTCCTTTTTCACCCAGATTGGCGATTGCCGCAGCCCGTTGTTTGATTACCGTTGTAGCATCACTTTTGGGGAGTTGTTCAGCATAGCCCTGAATAACGTTCGTCTCGGTGCGAATGTTATGCCGCAGGATACGATTCAGTGTCTGTAATCGCTGCTGATGTCGGAGATGGCTTGTAACTTCGTTAAAGGTAATCACCCGTCCTAAACAGACTCCCCGAATGTTCGTAATCTGCGTTACAACCACATCATACGATCGGGCCCCAGTTCGCCGGCCGATCGTGATGTGATTATCAAGGCGTCCCTCATCCGGAAGCTGATCATATTTCGGTAACACCTCCTCTGCAGGCGTGTTGAGGGCTACATCCGCATCAACTTGCAATAGTTTCTCACAGCTCTCGTTCACCTTTGAGATATGATCGTTGTGATCAACAACGATGGCACCGTGGTGAAACTGCTCAAAAAGAAGCTCTTGGGCGCGACGGTTCGGTGCTGGTGTGTTATCAAGCAACCGGTGCTGTGTCAGGGCAATCAGATATGCCACACCGGACAGTGCAAATGCGATGGGAGTCGGGTCGATAATTGTGGGGACAATATCACCCAAGAACAGCACGTTTGTGATCCAGGGCGGGATCAATCCGGCAAGAAGCCATGCCCCTTGGCGACGAAATACCGAGGAGTTGCTCGATAAGAGGGTGCCAATGAGGCCTAACCCGGCTGCTCCAAGTATATAGGTATACGCAGCGGTCGCCCAGTACCACAGTCCACCCTGCTCAACCCGACCAATGCTGGTGCCTTCAACCGGATAGTAGGCAATATTCATAAGCGAATGGAGTGGTTCAAGTGTCACAAGAAGGGCCGTTGCAACCGGGCCAATGGCAAGCACACCGACGACTGGTGTCGTCAAATAACGATCCCGTCCGGTGTACTCAAGCACAAATACTAACCAGGCAAATGGAATGATCATCACGCCAATCCACGCGATGCGGGTCCAGAATAGTTTAGCATCAATCCCCGTCGCTTGAATACGAAACAACAACGACGCGGACCACCAGCACTGTCCAAATAATAATCCAGCCAGTGCCTTCGACCCCGGATCGGGGCGTTGGCGCCATGCAAGGATGCCGGCAGCCGATCCAATGGCTAAGGAGACGAATAACCCGGGGACCAGGATATCTTCAACCAGCATACTGTGGCTGCCTGGTAATTAATGTTTACTGCAGTCAAATAAATATCACCCACAACAGAGTAGAAAAAATCTGATAGATAGCCCTCATGACCGACCTAGGCCGGGACGGTAAATACCTATTAACTGGTTAATTATCCCACCACGAGAGGAGGGAGGCTTCCGTGCCGTTACCACTGTGAGTTGATCACAGGGCTGGTGGTGACAGAAGGTTAGCGGAAGCCCACTCTTCAGGAGTGGGAGGAGGTCAATCCAGCCCTGGCGTCGTGATCAGAGTCCAATCATCTGCATCACAGCCACAAGCGCGACTACACCAACCTGTTTCAATTCGCCGGCAATCGTGAGACGCCGGTAGTACTCTGTCCGACCGACAAACATCGTTGTTGCAATAGTAAAGCCAACTGCCCAAAGCATGGCAACGGCTACTGCTCCCGGAAGGATTCCAATAGCCAGTACCACGAGGATCCCGACTGACAGTGCCATTTCAAGCACATAGAGGATCTGTCGAGTGCGTGCAATACCAAACACCACCGGAAGCGTTGAGACGCCAACAGCAGCATCAGCCTCGCGGTCGGGAACATTTGGAATCTCAGTGTTGATAAACACATCAATAAAGACAAACACAAACAGGACAACGGCCGGTGCCGTTATCGGCTGGTCGGCAAAGGCCAACGGCAGGAAGACCACAGCAATCGCCCATGCCCCAGCGACCAGTGCGGAGTTGAGCACGAGAATATTTTTCAGTCGCTGAAGACGGGCGCTTATCGTCGGAAGCCACTCGGTCGCATATAGGATCCAGAAACACCCTGGCAGGAGCGTAATCCCAAGAGCGAGCGGTCCACCGGTCACCGACAGTGCCACCGCGGCCCCATAGGCACTTGCTGAAAGCACCGACAGCACACTCTGATGACGACGAATAAACGCCGCCTGATCAGGATTTGAGAGCTCATCGGCATCAACATCTGTGATCCGGTCGCCTGCATACACACCGAAGGTCACAAGTCCAACAACGAGGGGAGCCGGCGACACCGGCAGCGACAGTGACACTGTCACGGTCAGTGACAGCGCCATCCCAACCACAACCAGATAGGCAGCACTGTAGATCAGTGCCGCATGGAGTTGCCAGCTGTATGTGACAAGTTTCTTAACTGTTGATCGATACAACGAAAACGCATCTGCGTAGACAGGCAGAGTTGTATCCTTCTTTGACATCGTCAACCACGTGGTCGCCGCCGCAACGCACGGCACCGACCACACTACTGATACCTACTAACTGGTGTCAAGCCTTCCCCAGAATCCGGTTGCCGTCTTGTAGTTTTAACTAGTATTTTTATGCAAATAGGTCAGTATTGTATCGTGGCATCCTCCAAACAGTCTACTTACTACGAGTCAACGCAGATGCCGGGTTGAGCTGCCCACGGCTAAGCCGTGGGATTCAGCGTGGACTCTCGTTCTAACCGATTCCTCGGCAGGAGAATAGCCTCCGTTCACGTTCACCATCCCGCTGTTCAAGTGCACGCTCAAGGGTGCGCCTCCATCACCCTCAGTTTGGTTGCGACGAAGATACCGTATGTGCTTGTTAAATGTGGGGAAAGGGGAGTCGGCCTGCTACTGTCCGGTGATTTGATTTTTAGTCGTCGGCTTCATCCCACCGCTAAATAGTAGTTGCTGAAGTGGGACTTTTGACACGGCTCGACAAGTGATCACCGGATCTAAAAGCCGTGCACCGGGTGCACAGGACTGTGAGTTGTTTTTGAATTCCAGCGATGACCCCTATCAATCGATTCAGCAACTACTGTAAAGAGATGGGTTTTCGCCTTGCACATTCTATAACTGGTCTCTATGGCTGCCGGTGACACTTTTTTGTTTGCTGTGTCGTTAGACAGACCTCGCAGAGAAGATAGGATGGCTGTGGACCTGCAGGGACCTGAACTGGTGCGCTTACGGTGGTAGCAAGGCGAAAGCCCACGGCAAGCCGTGGGAAGATGTCAACAGGTCACTCCGGCGTGAATACTACAATGCGATTACCAGTTGTGTTAGTCTGCTCAACGGCCATCGAGACTGACATGCCGGATTCAACCTCCTCAGGCGCACAGTCTCGCACCTGTCCTGGAATATCAACCGGCCCAAACGACGCGATGGCAACGACGTAGGGCGTATCATCAACAAAGTCCGGGCCTGCAACGTGTGTCGTTGTTTTGGTTTTAATTGTCCCGGATGTCGGCAGCGGCTGTCGCTCAAGTTGGTCTCCCGTCTCCGGGCCGACGGTCCGTGGCGGAAGCCATCCCTCGCCATGTGTATCCTCAAGATAGTATGGCTCGCCCGCTGCTACAGCATCAAGAAAGTCATCGTATCCATCGTGCGTGGGTTGCTCAGTCATGCGACCACCTCCAGTACATGCACAACAGCACTGGCAACTGTCCCACCGGCATTATGTGTCACCCCGGTCGTGGCATCGGGGATTGCATCGCTGTTAACATGATCACCACGTAGTAGTTTTGTGAGTTCCGAGATCTGTGCGCCACCGGTGGCCCCAACCGGATGTCCTTTGGCTTTGAGTCCGCCGGACAGGTTGGTCGGAATCCGACCAGATCGGCGTGTTTCACCACGACGGGCCGCAGGAAGTGCCTCTCCTTGGCCGTATAGGCCAAGTGACTCTAATGCTAGTACCTCGGCAATTGTAAAGCAATCATGGACCTCAGCGACATCAATTGCCTCTGGCCCGATATCGGCATCATCATACGCGCGTTGCGCTGCCCGCCGAGCTGCCGGCGTCTCGGTTAGTGACGCCCGTTCATGCAATGCGAGATGATCGCTGCCCTGTCCGGTTCCAGTAATGGCAACACTTGGAGCCATATTCTGCTGTTGGATGAACGACTCACTCACCAGTAGGGCTGCACTGCCACCGTCGCTGATCGGTGAACAATCATACAGGCCAAATGGTGAGGACACTATTGGTGCCTCTAACACATCAGCAACGTCAATAGCCTGCTGGAACTGCGCCAGGTCATTTGGCAGCGCATGAGCATGGTTTTTGACCGCAATGTGAGCCAGATCCTCTCGTGACCCGCCGTATGTCTCAAAATATGCATCTGCCATCAGCGCATACGCCCCCGGAAACGTCAATCCGGCGTTAATTTCCCAAAGCGCATCGGCGGCACCGGCCAGTCCGGCCGTTGCATCAGCCGTTGAGAGATGCGTCATGCGTTCGGTGCCCCCGACGAGTACTGCATCTGCCCCGTTTCGAATCCGATTTACACCATGTCTGACGGCCACCCCACTTGAGGCACAGGCACTCTCAACACGTGTTGAGGGGGCTGTTACGCCGGCAGCCTTTGCAAGCATTGGTCCCATGTGCCCCTGACTCTCACCGACCTCGCCCATGAAGTTTCCAACAAAGACCTCATCAACCACGCTGGGTGGGACACCAGCATCCTGAAATGCCTCTCGGGCTGCCTGCCCAAACAACTCTCGTGAGGTCACTGTCTGGTGCCGATCAAATGGCGTCATCCCAACTCCAGCGACGTACACCGGATCGGTCATGGACAGTCACCCCAGCGACACACTCCCAGTGACGGGGGGGTAATCCCGGCCATTATTATGCTGAGTATATCCATCATAATTTTTACTGTAGTCTACCTATATCAATCCTTCCCGGCTTGGGTCGTTTTGTTTGTCTCATCGCCCTACAAATCGATGCCCCCATTGACATCGATTACTTCGCCGGTAATATAGCCGGAGTCTTCACCGGCCAAAAATCGAATTAAGGGGACAATATCTTCAACGGTTGCCAACCGTTTTAGTGGAATCTGTTCTCGAATTTGCTCCTGCAGTTCTTCGTTTACCTCAGAGAGCATGTCGGTTTTTGTAAATCCAGGGGCAACGCAGTTTGCTGTTGAACCACTTGGAGCCAACTCCAGCGCTAGTGTTTTTGTAAAACCAAACATGCCACTTTTTGCTGCGGCATAGTTTGCTTGCCCAAAGTTCCCTTGTTTTCCGACAATACTGGAAATATTAATGAGCCGGCCTTCCTCAGCTGACTGAATATCATCAAAAAAGGCCTTTGTACTGTTGAACATCCCGTTGAGATGCACGTTGATAACGTCGTGCCACTCATCCGGGTCCATCCGCTGAAAGGTCGTATCCTTCGTAATGCCGGCGTTGTTGATAAGAATATCCGCCTGATCAAACGCGGCTGCGGTCTGTTCATACATCGCCTGTGTCGCCTCAAAGTCGGTCACATCGGCTTGCACCATGATCGCCGTCCCCGAAGTCTCGTCCTGAATGCGATCGGCAAGTTCAGCGGCCTTGCCTTCCGATGACCGATAATTTACGACGATATTATATCCCTCATCGGCCAGTTCTAATGCAATTTCGCGTCCAATTCCTCGCGATGCACCGGTGATCACACAGGTCCGGTCGTGTCCCTCCATATCTGATCGATGTCTACCGCTTCCAGCGGCTGGCATGAGTTTATCATGAATTCATATAAAATTGACTCACGTTACCAATAAACATTACCACGTTCTGGCTGCGGGGTACGATCGACGGCTTCTCCCGGAACCGAGCACATACGACCCCGCACCTGTGTTGTTATGTCGACGCCTGTTCAACCCAGTCCTCGGCCTTCGCAAGCGAGACACTGGCTGCATTTGCAACCGCTATTGGATCCGCCTCAGATAGCGCCGCAAGTGTCTCAATACCGGCATCCTGTAGTCGTGCGGCGTATGTTTCGCCGATCCCATCAACTGTCATCAACGCTTCCGCGACGCTTTCCTCAGTGTCTGTATGGCCGGGAGTGGACTGGCTGCTAAACCAGGCGGCAACATCCGGCCACAGCGTCTCATGCGAGGAACTGGAGACAGACAGCCCAATGTGTCCTGTTGCTGCCTCAATGGTGGTGGTATCGTCACTGCCAACGACCTCATTAAACGGCTTGCTTGCCTCCGGTGGGATGAGATGGTCATATTCCCCAACTACCTGCAACAGCGGCACCGAGATCTCCGTGATATCGACATGATCATCGCCAATGTAGAGATCGTTGTGATACAGGCTATTCTCCTGATAGATCTCCTCAAGAAACTCCTGATAAGCAACGCCAGCGACATCAATGCCCTCGGAGAGCCATCGCTCCATGCGAGCAAAGTTCTCGACAAAATCATCGTCGTCGAGATTTTCATACAACTGGATATACTTTGAAACATAGTTGTCAACCGGGTCCATCAAGGCGAACCCAACATCAAGAAACTCTGCCGGGACATTGCCGAAGGTGTCAACAAGTTTCCCTGGGTCGTAGTACTGTTCATCACCCCAGGTTTCTAAGACCCCACCGGTCCCCTCAAAACAGAGTCCGGCTGCCATCAGTCCCAAGCTGTTGACCTTCTGTTGATGCAAGGCAGTATACATCACGCTCATTGTGCCGCCCATGCAGTATCCAAGGAGATTGAGCGTTGGTACGCCGGCATCCTCACAGACGGCATCAACGCAGTTGTCGATGTACCGGTTTACATAATCATCAAGCGAGAGTGATGCATCAAGCGTGGAGGGCTCGCCCCAATCGATCAGATACACCTCAAAGCCGGCTTCCAAGAGGCGTCGGACAACACTTCGATCCGGCTGTAAATCAAGGATATACGGCTGGTTGATCAGCGCATAGACGATCAAAATTGGTACCGGCTCGCGCTGGGCCTCCGGGACGACCGGCTCATAGCGGAGCAACTGCAGTTTGTTTTCCTCATAGATAACCTCACTTGGCGTCTGTCCGACCTCAACGGTATTGATCCGTTCTGTTTGTTCCGGAAGGGCCATAGCCGACTCAAGAGCGTCGTTTGCCTGCGTTGTAAGTTGGCGCTGGACATCAAGTGGAAAGGTAAACGGATTCATTGCTCGTCCAGATGATCAAGCAGTTGGTCAAGCTTTGTCTCAATGTCGTGCTGTCGGCGTTCAAGTTCAACAAGACGCTCGCCGATCTCATGGATATCATCCTGTGTGGCAAACCCATAGGTCTCAAGTGTGTCCATCGCAGCATCATCAAATTCCTGTCGGAGATCAAGTGCCGTATCGGTTGTCTCACCGGTTGCAGCCGCAAAGGCCGTCGTACTGATAACCTCTTTAAACGCGTTGTTGGCTGCGCTAAGCCAGATATCACGGAACTCGGTCGGATCAACTGTTCCATCAGTTGTCATATCCGACATCCGATCGAAGGAGTCCTCTGCGGCGTCCATCCAGACCTCATACGCCGAAAGCATTCCCTCATACCCCTCTTCTAGCTGTTCTTCGTCCATTGTGTCTGCCATCGCCTCGGTCCACTGCTCGAAGAGGGCGGCTTGGGCGTCGACATTGTCCTCAACGGCCTCCATATACGACTCGGTCATATCTTGAAACATCGATTCAAACTCCGTTGCCGGATTCATAGCGAACCCAGACGTGCTATCATTTGACATGTAGTTATAATTGTGTTCGCGTGGTGGTGGTATAAACGTTCGGGCATCTGATAGGTGCTCCCGGGTGGAACACCGGATGATTCGATTAGGAGTCGTCGCGATCGCGTTTGATCGGGATCACGACGGTCTGGACAATATCCCCCTCCTGGATGTCCAGTGCCTCACGTTCGGCATCTGGAATGCTCAAGCGACCACCGCTTTGCACACGACTTTTGAACATGGCCGTCCCCATGCCGAAGCTACTGAGATCGGAAAGATCCATCATGTCACTGGGGGTGGTATTCATCGATGACATAAGCTGTTTGACAAACTCCGTCTGATTTTCGACGGCGGTCTCGTTTGCCTGCTGGAACTGTTCCATAAACGCTGCTGGAGTCATGGGCATCTCACCTGTTGTCGACTGGTCTGTCATACATATCTGGTTTAGTGCCCGCCTATAATAAGTCTTTCCGCTAAGTGGTAGAAAATACCATCTGATGGTATTGAGTGTATCTTCATGAGTGTTGATGTTGGGAGATGGTTGTCCCGGTATCATTCTCCCCAAATATTGGTATGATATCACAAAACACAAATAACCGCCGCTATATGGTGGACAACAGATGGGCCGAAACACAGGCGACAATAGCGAACTATCACAATCTAATCCATTTCAGGCGGCGACCGAAGCGTGGATGGATCTATCACGGGAGACAATGCTGGCGTCCTCTCGGTTGTACACATCAACATTGCAAGCGAACTTGGACCAGTTCTATCGACCGGTTACCGGAGAAGATCAAACTGACCCGGCACGGGCCGATAGCAATATTGCAGCGCTTGACTACTCTGAACCGGACTGGGAGGTTGAACGGTCAATCGCAAATGAGGATGAACCGACAGTTGGTGATACCATTCAGTTTAGTAAGACAGTCAGTGATGACAGTCTTCGTCGCTTTGCAAACGCAAGCGGAGATACAAACCAGTTACATCTTGATGATGAATTTGCCGCCCAGACCCGATTTGGGCGGCGGATCGTCCACGGGACACTCGTGTCCGGGCTTATCAGTGCCGCATTAGCCCGACTTCCAGGACTAACGATATATCTCTCACAGGATCTCTCCTTTGAACGACCGGCTGACATTGGTGAACGGCTTACCGCTGAAGTCGAGGTGCTTGAGGATCTTGGTGATAGTCAGTATCGACTTGCGACACAGGTATATGACGAACAACAGCGACTGATCGATGGCGAAGCAACGGTCCTGTCTGATGACCCGCCGGAGGTTTCTACAGAGTCATAACTGCGCTGCACGCGTCTTAGCACGGCTTTTACCGGAAAGTCGGCGAGAATGTCCCGTCCTCAAGGAAGCGGCGGTAGCCGCTGAGTAGGTTGGGGTAGTTTACGCCGTTGTTTCATTATCTGCAAGTTCCTCCAAGTCGGTCAGTTCCTCAATAACAACAATTGAGCTGATACCTCCATCATCGGTTGCTCCCAGCAAGACCATGATATGTTCTTCCTCGGTGTCGGTTACCTCAACGGTCTGGGTATCAGTTTGATTCCCATTGATTGTACTG
>JBEQBL010000052.1:0-10004 GCA_041639835.1 Salinarchaeum sp. | reverse complement strand
AGTCATCCCCGAAGAGAGCGATCGGACAGTAGCCTCTCGAATCGTTGAGCCATCGGCCACAGGGTCAGAAAAGGGCAACCCAAGTTCGATCAGATCGGCGCCACCGTCCGCAACGGCCTCGACAAATGCCTGTGATGAGGCATACTCCGGATCGCCGGCCGCTAAATACGGAATAAAAGCCGGGTGGTCAGCGAAGGCCCGTGAAATGCGACTCATAGGTCACCTCCCTCAAGAATACTGAGATCAGGGGCATTCTCAATGGATGCTGCATCCGTCTCCTCCAGTGCTGTTTCAAGATCCTTGTCGCCACGCCCAGAGACGTTGATCACAACAGCATCGCCAAGTGTGTCGGAATGAGCCTCTAGATACCCAAAGGCATGGGCTGTCTCAAGAGCTGGAATAATCCCTTCCTGCTGGGAGAGACGATGGAATGCCGCAAGGGCCTTTTCATCGGAGACATTGACCGCATTGACCCGGTTTGTGTCAACCAGATGTGCAAGTTCAGGCCCGACACCAGCGTAGTCAAGTCCGGCGGAAACCGAGTGTGATTCCATGATCTGGCCATCGGAGTCCTGAAGTAACTTGGTCCGAGCTCCATGAAGGACCCCCTCTTCACCGGTAGAAAGCGTGGCGGAATTTGGAGCAACACCGGCATCCTCGTCAACACTCAGTGAGGAGCCTCCGGCCTCGACCGCATAAAGATCAACCTCGGAATCGGAAACAAAATGATGGAACGTGCCCATGGTGTTTGATCCGCCACCAGCACACGCCAATACGGCATCCGGAAGACGCCCAATCTCATCACGTGACTGCTGGCGCGCCTCCTCGCTGATCACCGCCTGGAAGTCGCGGACCATCCGTGGGAATGGGTGTGGACCGACCACGGAGCCGATGACATAGTGAGTGTGTTCAACCGTTTCGGCCCACTCACGCATGGTCTCGGAGATTGCTTCCTTGAGTGTGCCTCGGCCAACATCAACCGGAACAACATCAGCACCGTTGATGAGCATCCGGAAAACATTGGGACGCTGGCGGTGAATGTCGGTACGTCCCATGTAGATTTCACAGGGCATGTCAAGATGAGCTGCCGCCATGGCTGTCGCCGTACCATGCTGTCCGGCACCGGTTTCAGCAATAATTCGATCTTTGCCCATGTATTTTGCTAGGAGAACCTGTCCAAGGGCATTATTGAGTTTGTGAGCACCGCCGTGGAGCAGATCCTCACGTTTGAGATAAACATCGGTACCGTACCGGTCGCTCAATGTATCAGCATGCTGTAGTGGCGTTGGACGACCGCCAAACTCACGCAGTCGGCGACGGAATTCATCAAGAAAGCCAGCTTCGTTCTCGAGGACATACCGCTGGTATGCGTCTTCAAGTTCTTCGATGGCCGGCATCAATGCCTCCGGCACATACTGTCCGCCATACTCGCCAAACTTGCTGTCAGTGCTCATGGGTTGTTGGTGTGTGGGATAGATTATCGGTGTGTCGATTACTTACTCTGGAGGTCGATACATAACGGGTCGTTGGTAACATGATCACGCAGAAGGGGGAGAGCCGTCTGTAACGAGGGTCTTTGTGTTTGTGGTGATGGTAGCTGGAGCTGTATCCATAATTGCGCTGCCGATTAAAAGTCCATCGGCTCCAGCAGCTAACATCCGATCGGCATCGTCGGGATTTGTAATCCCACTTTCAGCGATGACAGTGGTCTGTTCGGGGACAGCAACCGTCGAGAGAACGCGGTCGAAGGTTGCCAGATCAACCTCCAGTCGCGCCAGATCGCGGTTGTTGATCCCAATCAGATCGGCACCAGCCGAGATAGCAGCCCGGAACTCCGCGGCGGTATGTGTCTCAACAAGAACCTCAAATCCACGGCTGCGGGCAGCAGCGGCCATCTCCTCAAGATCATCAAGGAAACGAGCAATGAGCAACACGGCATCAGCACGAACCGTATCAAGCTGCGCTTCATCAAGGATGAAGTCCTTACGCAAGACCGGGACATCAACAGCAGCCCGAATCCGACGAAGCATGTCCGGGTCACCACCGAAATGCTCCGGCTCGGTCAAAACGGAAATCGCCGCAGCGCCGCCTGCAACCATCGCCTCGGCAGCGGTAACAGGGTCAATCGTCCGGGTAGCAGCGGTCGTTGGACTTGTTGGCTTGACCTCCGCGATCACCGGCCGTCGTCCCTGCGTTGCCACGTCAGCAAGCGCCGCCTGTACGGACCGAGCCTGTACGTGTACACGCTCCTTGGTTGTCGATCGCTCCCGGGCGGCCGTCAGAATGGACTGAACTGACGGGGCAATTTCATCACCGGATGCCATTATTGTACATTAACGGACGGATATATACATAAGAGTTGCGAGGTAATCTATCCCGTTAGGTATTTGCATAGTCAAAAACTATGTTTAGTAGTTACTACCCGCGGGCTCGGAATCGCCAGCACGGATGGACAGCCATGGACGACACCGGAAAATATCTCATTCACGCAGAAATCGTTGCCGACGGCATCGTTGAGCGGAGTGACGTCGTCGGAGCAATTTTTGGACAGACAGAGGGGCTACTGGGGGATGATCTTGATCTTCGAAACCTACAGAACGCCTCGAAGGTTGGACGACTTGATGTTGAAATCGACAGTCACGAGGGACGGTCAGTTGGCGAGGTGACAATCGCAACAAATCTTGATAAGGTTGAGACAGCCACCGTTGCGGCCGCCTTAGAGACGATTGAACGAGTTGGGCCCTGTCGGGCCACTGTCGAAGTAACCGATATTGAGGACAGTCGGGCCGCCAAACGACGAGCGATTATCGAGCGGGCACAGGAACTGCTGTTTGACTCCTTTGAGGGAAGCTTATCAAGTGACGAGATTGTCGACGAGGTCAGACGGCGTGTCCAAGCTGATGAAATTACGAGCTATCAGGGACTTCCGGCCGGGCCGCGTGTTGAGGTCGCTGATGCGGTCATTCTCGTTGAGGGACGGGCCGACGTGCTGACGCTTTTGGAGGCCGGAATCGAGAATGCAATTGCCGTTGAAGGGACCGATATTCCCGACGCAATTGCCGATCTCTCACGTGATCGGACGATAACCGCCTTTTTGGATGGGGACCGGGGAGGCGAGTTGATTTTCCGCGAATTGATGCAACTTGCGGAGCTAGATTATGTGACCTTTGCACCGACAGGACGGTCCGTCGAGGACTTAGATCAGTCGGAGACACTCGCAACACTGCAAGACAAGGTTCCGGTTGAGACTATCGAGGAAACCGGAATTGAGGATGCTCCTTTAGGAGAGGCCACGCCAGCAGCAAGCACCGATGGGGCCGGTGTGTTACAGGTACCCTCTGAGACCCAAGCAGAGACAGTCGAGGAGACAGGCTCAGGCCAAACACCGAGTTCACTGCCGGAACATGCAGCGGCTGTTGCCGGGAGTGACACTTGTCGGCTCTTAACCGATGAGTACAGTATTATCGAGGAGCTACCGGCAGCGGACACTTTTGAGGGAATACAGGAAACGGAGGCGGTCCCGTATGCGGTCGTATGCGATCGACCGCTTACACAGCGCCTGCTTGACATTGCAGCACAGCGTGGAACTGTGCATGTTGTTGGAACCGAACGGGGGGGCTTTACCAAGCGTCCAACGGACATCCGGGTTCGGACGACTGACGAGTTAACAACCACATAGATACTCTCGGACATTCTCGTGGGATGTGTGGTGGACCTCTGTGGACCGAAGCATAGTAAGGACACACAGGAGACCGTGTTACGAGGCAAACGTCCCACCGATCGGAGGGGAAGGGAATCTCACAGCGGGGGGAGTGAGGCAAGGCCAATGCCGATGGCCAGCAACCCAGCAATAAAGCCACCAGAGAGGGTAGCGATGAAATTCACACTCCCGTTGCCAAGGACTTTGCCCTCAAGTGTCGCTCCAAGGAGGCTATCAATCATCATGCCGCTAATGCCGGCAAAGACAATGAGCACGGTACCGGGTGTCTCAATGGCACCAAACGCATCAAGCGCTAGCCCCCCAATAATTGTTGCTCCGGCGACACCCGCAAACAGTCCTTGCCATGTAATACCGCCATCAGTTCCGGGAGGAACCGGTTCAAGCGTTGTGATAAGCCGCGTACGACCGTATGACCCACCGACCTCACTCGCTAAGGTATCACTCAGTGCGGTTGCTAATGCACCGGCAAAGACGAACAGGGACAATGTTGGATCGCCAGATACGAGCTCAGCATCAACAAGGGCGAAGGAAAAAAGACCAGCCATTGCGGCACCGGAGTTGGCAAGCACATTCTCACCACCACGAGCACCGCCATTTTGCTCTGCAACGCCGTGTTCTAGTTTTTGCTCATACCGGAACTTGGTAAATCCACCACCAACCCCGAAGAAAGCAACAAGAAGTACAAACCATGCATAACCACCGAGAACAATCGTCAAAATTCCAAGCAACACCCCTGCGATCATCCCCTCAATCGAGGCGGCATCGATGACATACGCAATGACACCAAGGCCCCCAGCGACAAGAACCGCAAGGGCCACCGATTGGATGCTGGCCGCAATATCGACGGCAAGGAGCAACCACAGTAAAAATGCAACCGAGAACATGACAGGCGGTTCATCTCGGGCAAACAGCATCGATCGGATCAGCGCCCCAAGTAAGGCACCGGCCAGTGCCAGCGTCAGAAACGTTGCCCCAAACGGCGCGTCACCGGCAACAATAACAACCCCTTGTCCAATGACCGCTCCGATAAGGCCGCCGATAAGATCACCAAGGGTTGGCTCACGAGTGGTGTAGACACGTATGATCTCCGCGCCGAGATTACCAAGCATAACGATGAGGACGGCAGCAGTAAAAGCCGTCATCGGCAGATTACTATATCCGGCAAGCACACCAAGCGTGGCCGCCGAGACAGCAACGCCAAATAGCCCGCGAAGACGACCGGCGGTCCGGTCACCCGGTCGAGCAAACAGCTCAAACAGCGGTCCCCCGCTGACAACAATGGCAAGAAACGCAATAAGCGCGAAAGGCAAGGCTACCGTTGCCCCAAGAAAGGGCCCAGGAACAGCGAGTAAGCCGACAATCGCAAAGCCAATTGCCCGCCGCAGGCTTGAATGCACGTTAATGGGGTTTCGTGCAGTGGGTTACTTAACGATCCCGAAGCAATCAGCGAGTTTATTCAGGGTGAACTGCTGAACCCATATGTGGGGATTTACGATCGATACCTTGCGCTTCGGACGCGATTGCAAAAGGCCCCGCCACCGGAGCATGTTGCAGTGGTGATTACCGAACGCGATCTCTTGGAGCCGGATGGATATGATATTCTCTCGCAGTTTCTTGACTGGGCAGTTGAGTATGGGGCCAGCCAGGTCACTGTATATGTAAGTGTCTTGGATCTTGAGGCAGTTGGGCCCTTGTGTCGCTCCTTAGATCAGATTGAAACGCCACAACGAATGACAGTGACCGGTCCAAATGAGGATCAACAGTCTGATGCACCGATTCAAATTGGCGTTGGGCTTGGTGGGAAACATGAGTTTACTAAGGCTGTTCGCTCCCTTGCACGCGCGGCCGATCGCGGGGAGGTTGATCCCGAGTCAATAACCGAGGCAGATATCGAACAATCCCTTGTGTTTCCGGATGATCCGGATTTAATCATCAAGACCGGAGCCGAGCGGTTGTCGGATTTCATGATTTGGCAGTCGGTATACTCTGAGCTGTACTTCACCGATGTCAACTGGCGAGACTTCCGAAAACGGGATTATTTACGGGCGATTTATGATTTCAAGTCGCGGAGCCGGCGATTTGGACGATAACAGAACTGTGGAGGCCTACATCGGCGTGCGCCAAGCAGTTGCAGCAGCTCCGGCGATCCGACCCTTTTTATGTGAGTAGATCAACGATCCGAATTGCAATGCCAAGCGGTACGGTTGACTTCTTCAACGATTCCGGCGGTTACGGATTTATTGACACGGACGCGGCCGATGAGGACGTGTTCTTCCACATGGAGGACGTGGGGGGTCCGGACCTTGAGGAGGGACAAGAAGTCGAGTTTGAGATCGTACAGGCCGAAAAGGGTCCGCGGGCAAAGAACCTAACACGGCTGTAAGCGGATCGATACGGACCGACACCGGGGTGACGTTTGTCCTCCCGTGAACCGCCGATTGTTTTCTTCTCCCGAGTCATCCGACTCACAATCGTTCCATACGGTCGGTGAGCAACAAGAGTAGCCGGCGGTGTATGCTGCTGTAGTGAGCGAAAAGAGCTAGCCCGAGAACTGCTAACGGGAGATGATACTATCGGCCCTCGTAAGTCATGTAAACGCCCCGCTCGTCGGTATTGTATGGACAAGACAGCCGATATTCCAGATCCGGATCTCTATGCACGCGCTCAGCAGTTACTGGCACCGGGAGAGATTGAACTGGCCGGGGTTATCGTACATACAAAGATTCCAGGCGACAAGGACATGGAGATGACCCAGCTGACGATTGATGTCGGTGAGGTTATTGACACAGCCGCTACCGACGCGGAGACGGATACATACGTATATTCCGGAAGTGATGATCCGGAGTTTGCATCGAATCAACACCAGGGCCGAACCCTTGACGATGAGTTTGTCTGGGAATGTCAACAGTTGCTTCGGGACGGCACCTACGATCTTATCTTTTATTTTGAGGCCGACACAGATCCCGACAACGTTGCCACTGCGGTCAGCGAAAAGCTCGATGTGACCACCGTCGGCATTACTGAACCGTAACTTACCGCGGAGACAGGAATTCGAGCACCGTCGACCCGCGGCATCACAGTGGAAAGGTGAGAGCCAGACTATCCTGAGTAGGAACTGTCTCCAACGACCGCCTCAAAGGTGCCACGCCCAGCTGCCTGCTCAGGATCAAAGGCATCAATCGTGACACGGACCTGTTTCCCTTCATGTTCGGGGGCGGCACCATCGACGCGAAGAGTGGTGTCCCCAACACGTGCGATGCCATCCGATCCATCGTGGTCGGAAATAAAGACATCAACCGTATCACCGCTAGAGAACAAGGGCCGACTCGTTCGGAACCGCCAGCTCGTGAGATATTTTTCAAGTAGACTCATGCGCGGGCCACCTCCTCACTGGTACGGTCGGTAATGTACTCTCGTCCAAAGCCGGTAATCGCAGCGACAATGAACACGGCCACAAGGAGCCACCCCTGAAAGACAAACGGAACGACTTCAATTGGATTGACAACCATCTCGGGGGTAAACCACTCATACTGGTTGGGGAGCGATCGCATGGCCCCAAATCCAGCTAAGACGCCGCCTGACCACGGGAAGATATACCCCAGAGCAGCCGTTTGTGAGTCAAGAATGTTTGCCCGACGGTAGCTGTTGAGATTGAACTTCTCGCCGACTTTTGAGATGAACGGACCAATAGCAATCTCAGCAGCGGTGTTAATCGTAATCGCCGCGTTGATAAGGGCCGCAGAGCCGACCATAGTCAGTTCAGCACGGCGAACGGTTGTTGCAAGCCGATTAAAGGTAAACTCAAGAATGGCCTCAAAGGCCCCACCACGGATCATAATCTGCGCGCCGGCGACAATGAACAAGACAAGAATCGAAAGCGGGAGAAAGCCGACAACCCCGTTATAAAGGCTGCCACCGACGCCAACGTTACCGGATGCAGCAACGACCTCAAGGATGGGAAGACCAGACAGCGGCTCTGCAAGCGGGGCGGATGCAGGGGCCCGGAAAACAAGCAGATCAGCTGCTGAGGACAGCCCAAACACGAGGTTAACCACGACATCGGTAATGATCACCCATGAGATGGCCTCAACGATATGACGACCAGCGATGGCCGTTCCAATGACCGCCGCCATCGATAGCAGGTGGACAAGGCCAACAGGATCGCTCTGCTCGCCGATAATTGCTGTCGGGTCGCCAGGGATATCAAGTCCGGAGAGTGTTGAGGCAACAACCACATACAGCGGAAGGGCAACAACGGCGGCAATGATCGCGTACTTGAATCGACTGGCAACCACACCACCGATATCCGCATCTTGGGTCACGGCACTGACAATCGTTGTATCACTGACCGGCGCTAGGTTGTCACCGAAAACCGCCCCTGAGAGGATAGCGCCAAAGAGCAACACCGGATCAGCCCCCAACAGAACACCAGCGGGAAAAAAGAGGGTCACAAAGGCAATTGTCGCCCCGTATCCGGTGCCAATACCGGTGGTCAACAGCGCACAGAGAATAAAGGTCACTGCCGGGAACATCAACGCGCCGACATTAAGCGCCGATGCCGCCCAAACAAGACCATCAACAAAGCCACCAACTTGTAACGTTTCGGAGAACATACCCGCCCACATCCATGCGACAATCGCAGTAACGGCTACGGGCTGGGTCATTCCCTCAAAAATCGTATTTGCATAGCCAGTCCACGAGCCTTTTACGAAAAACAGGCCGACGATCAGGCCAATGAGCATGCCGACGATCAGACCGGTCGTATCCGAAATATACCAGAAGGCCGTCTGGAGGATTGCCCACAGAATAAACACCACAATGGGCAGGATACTCACAAGCCGACCTCCGTAAAATTCGATATCGGGCGACGCAGTCTGGCCCGTTATCTCACGTGTAAGGTCTGGATTCTTTTCTGCCACACGTTTGTATACCAGGGAGGTAGTTCAAGACATTTGCGGAGCAGCCCGAGCAATTATCAAGAATATCAAGAGATCTACCCACGAATGACAAACACAGGCATAGAAGCGGCATCAACAACTCGATCGGACACACTGCCAAGCGAGGTGAGTTTCTCACGGGGGGTTTTGCCGTGAGCCCCTATCGTAATGACGTCAATACCAACCTCCTCAGCATACTCAAGGATAACCGTCGACGGCGTCCCTGTCCGAACTGATTCGACGGTCCTAAATCCCGCGTCTTGGGCCTGTTTGACAACATGATTGACCGCCTGTTGCCCTTCTGACTGAAGTGTCGTTCTAACCTCTTCGGTGGTGTCAGGCGGAGCAGCCTGTATAATACGATGGTCGATAACATACAGGGCATGAACCGTTCCGCCGGCAATGCCGGCGAGGCTCAACGCGTGATCAATCGTCTGATCGACAATGTCACTCCCATCAGTTGGAATTAAAATGGTATCGTACATGCACGTAGAGTTCCGCCGCTACTGATAAAAAGAAAGGGGAAAATACGGATGCACCATCGGGGATTTGAACCCCAGTCATCGGCTCGAAAGGCCGATATGATTGGCCGGACTACACCAATGGTGCGCCGTATTTCGTGCTTCCAGATAATCGAGTAAAAACCTTCCGTTCCCTATCGACGGACTTCCCTATGGTGATTCGAACAGGGGATGTACAGGCGGTCGAGCGACTGCCCTGGGGCTTGACCCCTGGGGGTGAGTTCGCATGACTGATCCAGGATTTATTCGAGAGTATCGTCCGTTGTCCGGGACTGTGTCGGCGCTTGTATGCATGCAGCGGGTGTTAGATGATTGTTCAATCGCCATCCTGGTCACTGCTCCATAGCAGTTGAACATTCAAGTAGGGGGATCGCTGGTACTTATGCATGAAGCGGGTTCGATTTCGCGATCCGGCTGGGACAGTACGAACCGGCCACTGGAAAGCAGAAACGGTCACAGCAGCAGGGCGATCATACGACGCCAGCAACGATGCAATCGATGTCCTAGCACCATGTGAACCGACGAAGATTGTCTGTGTAGGACGTAACTATGCTGCACATGCGGCCGAGTTTGATTCCGATGTTCCCGATCGACCGTCGTTATTTCTAAAGCCACCGAATACGGTTGCCAGCCACGGCGACCAGATTCCACTGCCGCGAAACAAAGACGAGGTCCATTACGAGGCTGAACTGGCCGTGGTCATCGGCGAACAGTGTCGGCGAGTATCGGCTGCCGAGGCCACATCCGTCATTGCTGGCTACACCTGCGCGGTTGATTTATCGAACCGTGATGATCAACGACGTGAGCAAAACTGGGTGCGAGGAA